>CALIFM010000083.1 GCA_938021685.1 uncultured Gammaproteobacteria bacterium
ATTGGAATTGATCTAGCATAATAGCGCAGGCTTGTTCTATATATTAAAGAATAACTCAAAGAGAATTCTCGATGGCTAAGGCACTTAAATTAACCGATCAAACCTTATTAACAGCAAAGCCCGACATCATTGACAGTGAAATTGATGATGAGATTGTGATGATGAATATCGATACAGGCGCCTATTTTGGCTTGGACGATATTGCCAGCATTATTTGGCAAAAGATGAAAGAGCCAATTCAATACGGCGATTTAATTGATAGCCTGACTGCTGAATACGAAGTAGAGCGCCAGCAGTGTATTGATGACTTGCAACCTCTACTGCAACAAATGCAGAGCGAGGGGCTAATTACAGCCAGCTAACTTACGTCGTTTGTAGGGCCGGTAAATCCCACACGGCTTTGCAGTGCGGTGGTAAGGCGGGTAGGCGCCCAAGTTTGATCCATGGCTTGTCGGGGCCATGAAAGTCAGAACCACTAGATGCGTACAGGCCAAAGTCATGCGCATGGTTGGCCATCTGGCTTATCTCTTGTGCATTGTGGCTGCCAGATACCACTTCAATGGCTTCGCCGCCTAGATCGGCAAAACTGCTTAATAGCTTACGTAGTTTAGTGCGTGTGAGCTTATAACGCGCAGGGTGAGCAATCACCGCCACACCACCCGCTTGATGAATGAGATCGATACTATTATTTAAGTCCATCCATTGCATTGATACATAGCCAGGCTTGCCGGGCACTAAAAAGCGTTTAAACACTTGTCGAAAGTCTTTGGCGTGGCCGTTGTTGATTAAAAACTGTGCAAAATGTGATCGGCCAATTAACGCTGAGGGTGCCAAGGCCTTGGCACCTTCATAGGCGCCCTCGATGCCAACTTTTTCTAAGCGCAGCCCCATTTGCTCAGCACGCCAATGACGCATTTGCAGTGCTTCTTCAGTGGCTTGTTTAAGCGCGGTGTTGCTCGGGTCTATACCCAAGGCCACAATGTGTAAGCCATGATTGTTCCATGTAACAGATAGCTCAATGCCCATAATCAAGCGTACTTCGCTCTGCTTGGCCATACTTTCGGCTTCCGCTAAGCCTTTTACGGTATCGTGATCGGTCAATGCCAAAGTGCTTAAGCCTGCGGCTGCCGCTTGCTGCACTAATTGAGCAGGAGACAAGCTGCCATCTGAGGCAGTAGAGTGGGTGTGCAGATCAATCATTGGGTTATGAACTTAGGCTATGAAAGTGCATAGATAACAAGATAATATCATCTATCTAAGGGCCATTGCGGCTTTGATGGTGTTCCAGTCATCGCTAGCCAGCATTCCTGTTTTGTTAACTAGGCTATTGCGTGGTGTAAACCAACTATATTGCGATGCCTTTAAAGGTAGACAAGCCTTGATGCGAGACAATAACCATCTAAGCTCGTTGGGATCAGTAGAGTTGATGAGGCGCTGCGAACAAATGGATTCATTGCCCTTTAACTGATGGTGGAGATATAAATTCAGAGTTGTTAATTATCGGTCTAAGATGCTATTTAAATCTAAAATTCCCATCATTTGCTTGGCTTGTGCAGGCACATTGTTTAGCTTTAGTGCGCCGCCTTGTGTCCGTTGCCGGTTGGCCCAAAGCACGAGCAAGGCAAGCCCAGCGCTGTCTACTTTTTCAAGCTTACTCAAATTAAGATGTAAGGTGTCGCCATTGGCCTCGGGCAGTGCTTTGTATACTTGCATGCTGCGCTGGTTGTCCAAATAACCATGCAGCGCATAACCAGTATCTGTGGTTTGCAGTTGCACGGTTTTTTCGGCCGCACTTGTCATTTGCTGGGCCATTAGCCTTGCTCAGCCGCCTTTTCTTTTAAAGAGGCAATCAATGAATCGAGCCCCTTTGAGCGGATGATTTGATTGTACGAAGCACGGTAAGTGGTGACCAGCGATACTCCTGCGATGCCGATATTATAGATGCGCCAGTTTTCAGCATCGTCTTGATACACCGAAAAAGCCAAAGGAATGGGTTCAGACCCATCGCCTAAGTCACCCAACCCATTGACTACTGCGCGGTTTTTCTTGCTGCCTTTGTAGTCGGTGCCGTTAAAAGTGATGCTTTCTTTGCCAGTATATTTGAACATGGCTGAAGAATAAGTACGAATCAGCAAGTCTTTAAATGCTTGCGTAAACTCTGTCTTCTGGGTATCCGTGGCCTTTTTCCAATTTTTGCCCAGCACCAGTTGCGACATTTTGGCGAAATCCCAGCTATTGTCCAACAAGTCTTCGGCCAAAGCGTATAGCTTTTTCTTGTCGGCGGCCAGCTCGTCACGCTGTGCACTAAATTCGCTAATAAGACTATCAACAGAGGCACGCAGTACTTCTTCAGGCTCAGTTTGCGCTTGCACAGTGCTGCCTAGCAGCAAGGCGAAGGCTAGTAGCAAACTAGTTAGCCATTGGGCCGGCTTAGCCTGAATTAGTCGATTAGTTTGCATAGGTTTGCTCATTTCGATTCTATCAAAGTTCATTATCTATTCATCCCCGCCTTCTGCGGCATTAAACATGAAGCGGCCAATCAGGTTTTCTAGCTGAATAGTCGACTGCGTCAATTCAATTTCATCCCCATCAGCTAAAAAGTCTTCTTCGCCACCAGGCTCTAACCCGACAAACTGCGCACCCAGCAGACCAGATGTCAGTACTGCGGCCGAGGTATCAAATGGCAGGTTATTGTACGCGCCTTCAATGGACATGGTCACTTTGGCTGAAAAATCATCTTCGTCTAAGGTAATGTCGGTCACACGCCCTATTTTTACACCACCAATAGCGACGGGTGCCTTAACGTTCAGCCCGCCTATGTTTTCAAAACTAGCGTGCACTTCATAATTGTCGGCACCGCCTTTACTGGGCACGGTGCCCACTTTGGTGGCCAATACCGCCAAGGCGGCCAAGCCTGCCAACAAGAACAACCCCACCATAAATTCTAAGCCTTTTGATTGCATTAGATGCTGCCTCCAAACATGAGTGCAGTTAACACGTAATCCAAAGCCAGGATACTTAGCGACGCCGTTACCACAGTACGCGTTGTCGCCAAGCTCACGCCATTGGATGTCGGCTCTGCACTATAGCCTTCAAACAACGCGATCCAAGTTACCACCAGCCCAAAAATCAAACTTTTGACAATGCCGTTAAGCACATCGTAATAAAAATCTACACCTTTCTGCATGATCGACATAAACACACCGCCGTCCACACCAAATTGCCATACTGCTACAATATAACTGCCCAACACCCCCACGGCGCTGAACATCGCTGCCAGCAGCGGCAGGGAAATTAAGCCTGCCCAAAAGCGCGGGCCAATCACGCGCTCAAAGGGGTTGACCGCCATCATCTCCATGGCGGACAGCTGCTCGGTGGCTTTCATTAAGCCAATTTCAGCTGTCAACGCTGAGCCAGCGCGGCCAGCAAACAATAAGCCAGCGACCACAGGGCCAAGTTCGCGCACCAAGGTGAGCGCGACGCCCAAGCCTAAGCTTGATTCAGCTGCGAAACGAGATAATTGATAATAACCCTGTAAGCCCAACACCATGCCTACAAAAAATCCCGCGATGACAACAATCGCCATCGATAGCACACCGACATTGTAAATTTGTTGCACAATGAGCTTCGGGCGTCGCAGTACTTTAATCATGCCAAACAGCGCATGGTAAAGAAACACACCTGCCGCGCCTAATTTGCGCACAGTGCCTAGCGCGCTTGCGCCGATGCTTTGAATGAACTCAACCATTATTCGTCACCCCGCAAGTTGGCGGTGTAATCATCGGCTGGATAGCGATACGGCACGGGGCCATCTGGCAAGCCTTGAATAAACTGGCGCACCATCGGCTCTTTACTGCTCTTGATTTGTTTGGCGGTGCCGTGGCCCAGCACAGTGCCGTTGCCTAAAATATAGACATAATCAGCAATGCTCAGGCCTTCGTCTACGTCATGAGTCACCACTACTGAGGTGAGACCAAGAGCATCATTCAGTTCACGAATGAGTTTAACAATCACGCCCATTGAAATTGGGTCTAGGCCCACGAACGGTTCATCATACATGATGAGATCGGGGTCCAGCGCAATCGCGCGTGCCAAAGCAACGCGCCGTGCCATGCCGCCAGATAGCTCTGCTGGCATCAAATCATCAGCGCCACGCAGGCCCACTAATTCAAGCTTCATCAGCACAATTAGGCGGATCAGCTCTTCATTTAGGTCGGTCTGCTCTCGCAATGGGAAGGCGATGTTGTCAAAGGTGTTAAGGTCGGTTAGCAATGCGCTATTTTGAAACAGCATGCCCATCTTGCGGCGTAGGCGGTAGAGGTTATCACCACGCGCGTTGCCCATGGACTCCCCATTGAACAGCACTTGCCCCTGCTGGGCGCGCAACCGTCCGCCAATCAGGCCTAATAAAGTGGACTTGCCGCAGCCACTGGGGCCCATCACGACTGTCACTTTGCCACGCGGAATCTCTAGCGATAAATCGCTGTAAATGGGCCGGCTATCAAAACCAAAATGTACATGCTCGGCCACCACAATTGGGGCTGGTTTGGTTTGTTTTGAGGTCATAAGGGCAACGAGCGAGTCGTGGCTAATTTATCTAAGACTTGATTATAATCGTTGTGCAAAGCCTAGCGTATGAAATATTAAGGCGTCTCGGTGCGAGATTATAGGCATAAATACCGACGCAATAATGAACAAATGCGGCCATAAATCGTTGTTTCAAGCATTGGCGGCCTTAAATCTTAAAGCCGTTCATTTGACGCGCTTTATTAATAAAAGCGCGTCAGGGAAGCAAGCTTACTGGCCCGCCGCTTGCTCAAATAGACTTGCAAGCTTCTCCAAGCCTTCCTCCAGCAATTCATCTGAGATGGTCAGCGGTGGTAAAAAGCGAATCACATTGGCATAAAAACCACAAGACAACAGCACCAGCCCCGACTCTGTTGCACCGCCGATAATCGCTTGAGTTAATGCAGTATTGGGTTTTTCGGCATCGCCATCCACGATAAGCTCCATCGCCACCATTGCGCCTTTGATGCGCACTTCACCGATTAATTTTGGGTGCGCTTTTTGCAGTTTGCCCAAGTGCTTGTCAAAGCTGGCGCCAATGTCGTTGGCGCGCTGCACTAAATTTTCTTCTTGCATCACGTCCAGCACCGCCAGCGCAGCGGCGCAGGCCACGGGGGAACCTGCATAAGTGCCGCCCAAGCCGCCAGGCAAAGGGGCGTCCATAATTTCGCTCTTGCCTACCACGGCCGCCAGCGGATAACCACCTGCAATGCCTTTGGCCATGGTGATTAAGTCGGGTTCTACGCCCGAGTACTCGCAGCAAAACATCTTGCCGGTGCGGCCAAAGCCGGTTTGAATCTCATCGGCAATCAGCACAATGCCGTGTTCGTCGCACAAGGCGCGCAGTGCTTGCATGAATTCCGGCGGCGCATAATAAAAGCCGCCCTCGCCCTGTACTGGCTCAATCAAAATGGCAGCCACGTCGCTGGGGGCGATGTCCACTTTAAATAAGTTTTCAATTGCCTTTAAAGAATCTTTCACGCTTACGTCGTGCAACTCCATCGGAAAAGCCGCATGGAATACCTCACCTGGGAACGGGCCAAACAGGTTTTTATAAGGGGTAATCTTGCCGGTTAAAGCCATCGCTAAATTGGTGCGGCCATGAAAGCCGCCGTTAAAAGCAATCACGCCGCGTCGGCCAGTATGCGCGCGGGCAATTTTGATGCAGTTCTCCACCGCTTCAGCACCCGTGGACACAAAAATGGCTTTCTTTTCGCTGTCGCCCGGGGCGGCGGCCACCAGCTTTTCCGCCAGCTCCACCCCCACTTCATAGGGGTTGACCATAATGCAAGTATGGCTGAATTTGTCAATCTGGTCTTTCACCGCCTGCGTCACTTTTGGGTGGGTGTGGCCAGTGTTGCACACCGCAATGCCAGCAGCAAAATCAATAAAGCGTTTGCCTTCCACGTCCCAAATCTCGGCGTTTAAGGCACGGTCAACGTAGTTAGGGTATAAGTTGCCTTGGCCACGCGCGACCGCTTTGGTTTTGCGCATTTGCAGCTCAGCGTTGTTCATTTTGCTTTTCATGATGTTGCTCTCTTTACAGTGTATATTTACGCCGCGTCAGTGCGTATAGCTTGATGTTACCTAAAATAAGCGCGGTAAACGAGCCAAACAAGCAAATCATTTTTATCAGCTATGAGTGATTAGCCCCATAGTTGCACCACCGTCCTGCTATAGATAGCTATCTTCTTCTATATACCAGTTGTCAATCGAGGTTTTTATGAAACTGGATTCTAGCATTTCGGCAGACCCTCGATAATCGCTTTCACTCCAGCTATGCTTATATTCGATTGACATCGCATCAACTGCAGTTTCATATACCTACACAGAGCCTTTAATAATGTAACTAATGCCAATCAATTTACGCGCATTTTTATGGCCTGTTCGCCATACATAAATGTATCTAAAACCGAGCCGCTTCATTTCCTTTTGCAGTTGTCTATATTCCGCACGCTGGCTCGACGTCAGTGGCGTAGGATAGTATCTATTAATTAGTTGCTTACCGCTTGAGTGAATGGTCCTAATGTAATCCCGCTGCGGCTGCATCAAACGGTGGTTTAGGTCTAAAAGCTGCGCCTTGTTTTCTTCAAAATGCTGAAAGGCAATCTGCTTTGGATTGCATCCTTGTAAGCTGCATACAGCCCAAATGCAAAAATAGCAATGAGAATGAATTTAGTTCTTAGTCGCACCGCAATTGTTATTCATAATGTTTCCTATTACGATGATAATACTTCCATCCATGCAATATTGCTATGGCATCACCCGGGTTATCGCCCCAAGTAAAGCCATTTTCAGTAATAAATGTTAGCCACCACTTTGGGGTCGAACCAGGGTTCGTTAACAACCCAGCCGCAATTGCCGCGCCCTTGCTTCCGCCTGTCTGGCGAAAAGCCTGATAGGCTCCAGCCCTGAGTAAAGCGGTACGCAAGCCATACCCCTAAGCCGCCGCGACAATACCGTAATGCACATTACCGAATTCAGCCAGCAATTCAGCGGTAATAGCTGGATCGTTTATTCTACCTTTGTCCAGCTTTGGATGCTTTTTATAATCCCAAGGCGCATCCATTTTAACAGTTAATGGCAGCTTCCAAGGCCGCGGGAGTATTCCAAGCAGCTTGAAGTTTTTAGCTTCTTTGATATTTTGTGCAATATTAATATTGCCTTTATAAAGTATTCTATGATACCGCTTTTCAAATTGTGCCACAGTTGCTACTGGGCTCATTTCATTTAGCTTGTAGTTATGGGTTGAAGTATCAACATTTGTATTTAGACCAGTACCACGTTACCCCACATTTGCCGTGCAGGATACAAATTGATTTAGGTCGAGGCTATTACTCAAACCATATAAATAACAACAGCTAAGCAAGTGCTGTTTTACTGATCAGATAGACAAAAATAGCCCACTACCGTGCAGTTAAATGGCGTGCAGTGAACCTCTTGTTGAGGCTATCTTTGGTGATTGGTGGCGCTCAAGATGTGGGCGTGAAGTTCGGTGACTTCTGCTAGGCCTTTAGCTTGCGAAAGCCCAGCATTAGGACAATGCTTACTTGAATAACAATAAATTAATCACTCGCGCGCACTGGCACAATCAATGCAATATAAAGCAGCGGGATCTAAATTTAAGCGCCCTTCGCTGATGACTTGGTCGCATTCATGGCACAGGCCAAACTCACCCTGCTCAATGCGCTTTAGGGCAGTATTTAAGCGCTGCACTTCAAGGTCACGGCGGCGCTGCGCCGCTTGATTGAGCGCTTGCGATTGCATCGCATCCATGCGCGATAAACGGCCCACACGGCTTTGATCAAGTTCCACCACGGCTTGCCCTTGTTCGGCCTGTTCGCTGGTGGCTTCCGCTTGTTGCAGACGCTGCTTGATTAAGGCGGTAAAGTGCTGAGTGTCCATGCCTGCATTGTGCCTAAATTTGGCTTTGTTGCAAGGTGCTGAACGTTGCTTGGTTGGGCACTAGAGGGGATTGTTACTTACAAAAAAGCTTAACATCCACAGACTTTATGCCTGCGGATGTTAAGCAAGGTGCCAAAACTGGCTTGGACTTTATTTAGCTAGTTTGTTATCTAGCGAGGCTGGGCCTGCGCCCCACACATAAAGCAGCAATAAGCCGCCCGCCATGGATAGGTTTTTCAATATCATGATAATGTGCAATGTGGCTAGTTCAGCATTGGCAGCCTCTGAAAATCCATCTTGAGGCCCAACCCCCGCATGAAACAAAAGCGCCGTCGCAACGCAAAACAAGGCTAAGCCGAGGGCGAAAAAGCGGGTTTTGAAACCCAAGATGATGGCAATGCCCGCAGTGATCTCCAGTATGCCGACGAGCCATGACAAGATGCCTGCAAAAGGCAAGCCACCCACATTTGCGATGTAAGCGGTGGCAGCTGGATTGTCGATTAGTTTAAATATACCTGATGGGATGAATACCCATGCAATAAGAAGGCGAGCAATCACGCTCGTAACAGTTTGAGATTTTGTAAAAGCCATGTTTTGTTCCTATTGTTATTAAAAGTAAGGGGCTCAAGCTTGCGCCCAATCATTAGTAAGACGAGTGGCAACTGCGCCAATCGACATTTCTGTGAAATTTTTTAACTTAAAGTAAATAGTTATGGGTGAAATGGCCTCAAGCTTGTGTGGTATTAAGCATGGGTAAACAACAATATTAGGAGTGCGTTCGGCAAAGATAGGGCCGCAAAATACGGTAAACTTCGACCATGTCAACTTCAAGCCCCGAAAGCGCAGCCAAACAAACAATGTCGTCCAGCACGGTTTCGTCCAGCGCTATTTATTTGCGTTTGCTGCGCTATGTGCTGCCCTATAAGGGCGTGTTTGCCATTGCCATTATGGGCATGTTGATTGTGGCGGTGGGCGAAACGGCGTTTGTGGCACTGCTTAAGCCCATTATGGATGAAGGCTTTATTAACCGCGATGCAGCCTTAATTAAATGGTTGCCGCTGCTGTTGATTGGAGTGCTGCTATTTCGCGGTTTTGGTCAGTTTATTGACACCTACTGCATGGATTGGGTAGGGCGCAAAGTGATTTTTGACCTGCGCGGGCAATTGTTTGATAAGCAGCTACGCTTGGCGGAATCACATTTTGATCACCACCCCAGTGCCAATATGGTGTCACAGTTGGTATTTGACGCTGAGCAAGTGGCCAGAGCCAGCACCAATGCGCTGCGCATTTTCGTGCGTGACAGCATCAATGTGATACTGCTGCTGCTATGGATGGCTTATTTAAGTTGGAAAGCCACCTTGGGCTTTTTAGTGATTGTGCCGCTGGCTTTGATTATTTTGCGGGTAGCCAGCAAGCGGCTACGCAGCAGCAGCCATGAGATTCAAGCTACCATGGGCCGTATCACCCAAGTGGCGTCCGAGGCCTTAAGCGGTCACGAGCTAGTTAAAAGCTTTCATGGCTATGACCATCAAAACCGCTTGTTTGATCATGCGAATAACCGCAACCGCCAGCAGTTTATGAAACGCACGTTGGTGTCGGCAATCACGGTGCCGTTAACGGTGTTTTTGGCAGGCATTGCACTGGCCATTATCATTTGGGTGGCTTTGTCGGGCGAAGGTGAAAGTGCGATTAGTGCCGGCACCTTTGTGTCATACATCAGTGCCACGGTGATGCTTATGCAGCCGCTGCGACGCTTAACTAAAGTGAACGAGCTAATTCAAACCGGCATTGCCGCCGCGCACTCTATTTTTAGTACGCTGGATTTAGCGCCGGAATCCGACACGGGCACAGCTACCTTGCCCCAGCCGATTAAAGGCAAGATTGCCTTTGAGAATGTTTCGTTTTCATACGATGAAGATGAGCGCACTGCCTTACAGGGGGTGTCGTTCAAGTTGCCGGCGCAGTCCAAGATTGCGCTGGTCGGTCTATCGGGCAGCGGTAAATCTACTGTAGCCAAATTATTACTGCGTCTGTACCACCCCAACCAAGGACGCATTACCATTGATGGTCAAGACATCAGTGAGTTAAGCCTGCAAGCGCTGCGTTCACAAATTGCATTGGTGCCGCAAACCTCGGTGTTGTTTGACGATAGCCTGCGCAACAACATCATTTACGGTAGCGATGACAAAGGTGAGCAGCACTTCCAGCAGGTGGTGCAAGCAGCACTTATTGATGAGTTTGCCAGTGAGCATCCGCAGCAGTACGAGCAAGCGCTGGGCGAGAATGGCAGCAAGCTGTCTGGTGGTCAGCAGCAGCGGGTGGCGATTGGCCGTGCTTTGTATAAAGACGCACCGATCTTGCTTTTGGATGAAGCGACCTCCGCGTTGGATTCACAATCTGAAGGTAAGATTCAAACGACATTGGATGCCTTGTTCGCAGGCCGCACAGCTTTGGTGATTGCGCACCGCTTGTCGACCATCGCCAATGCCGATTTGATTTTGGTGTTTGACCAAGGCCATTTAGTGGAACAAGGCAAGCACACGGCCTTACTAAAGGAAAAGGGGACCTACTACCGACTGCATCAAGCGCAGGAGCACGGTTCGCAACAAGGGCAAGGCGCAGCAGAATAATATGCACGTTTTTATTCAGCGCCAGTGGCAACGCAAGGGCCTATGGGCGTGGGCGTTCAGCCCTTTAAGTGCGATGGTATGGGCGGCAGCGTGGCTTAAGCGTAGAGGCTATCAATTAGGCTGGCTAAAGTCTCGGGCGTGCAGTGTACCGGTGATTGTGGTGGGTAATCTCAGCGTGGGCGGCACCGGCAAAACGCCATTGGTGATTTATCTTTGCCATTTGTTGATTGAACAAGGTTACCGCCCTGGTGTTATTAGCCGTGGCTATAAAGCGAAAAAAGAGGGTGAGCCACACTTGGTAGAAACGGATTCAAGTGCTGCGCAAGTTGGCGACGAGCCCTTGCTGATTGCACAGCGTACCGGTTGCCCGGTAATGGTCAGTCCGCAGCGCTATGCCAGTGCCCAACGGCTTATTGATGAGCACGGCTGTGACGTGATTATCAGTGATGACGGCTTTCAGCATTTACAATTGAAACGTGACGTCGATATTTTGCTACAGGATAGCCGGGGCCATGGCAACGGTTGGTGTTTGCCGTCGGGCCCGCTGCGCGAAGGGCGCAATGCACAAGCAGCGGCGCATTTTTTGGTGCATCATGATAGCGGTGTGCAGCAAAAGATTTTAACTGCTATTGATGACGAGCATACACAGACTATGCAACTACAAATGGGAACAGCTTATAAATTAGGCACTACAGAAACTTGTAGTCTTGCGCAACTTAAAGCCGCCAGCCAAGTTTTGCCACTGCATGCCGTAGCGGGCATTGGTGACCCCGAGCGTTTTTTTCGAGCCTTACGCAGCATAGGTCTTGTAGTACAACCACACCCCTTTGCTGATCATTATGCTTATGTGGCGAGTGACTTTGATTTTGCAGACACTGCTGATGTTCTCATCACTGAAAAAGATGCAGTTAAGTGTCAGTATTTAAATTTAAAGCAAACTGTATGGGTGCTGCCAGTAACCGCAGAGTTAAGCACTGGTTTTGATGAAGCATTGCTGGCGCAGCTTGCAAGCATTCCCAAAGCGGGCGCTTCAGCTTAAACTAGCATTATGTTTACCACCAATTTTATTGTTGTTATCCCCGCGCGTTTTGCTAGTAGTCGCTTGCCGGGCAAGCCGCTGTTGGACATCACGGGTAAGCCAATGATTCAATGGGTTTATGAGCAGGCTACTGCTTCTGCAGCCAAAGCGGTCTATGTCGCGACGGATGATCAGCGTATCGCCGATTGCGTACAAGGGTTTGGTGGTGAGTGTGTGATGACCGATTCTAGTCATCAGTCTGGCACTGAGCGTATTGCACAATTAGTGCAAGAACTGGAATTGAGTGACATGCAAATTATCGTTAATGTGCAGGGTGATGAGCCAGACATGCCAAGTGCGTTGATTCAACAAATGGCGGATGGCTTCGCTGTTAACGGCGGCCAACAAGCCGATATAGTAACGTCCTGTGCGCCATTAGATGATTTTAGTCAATTGCAAGACCCGAACTGTGTGAAAGTAGTGCGCGATGCGCAACAGCGCGCTTTGTATTTTAGCCGCGCGCCCATCGCCTATAATCGAGCACCAAATGATTTTGCTAGTACCACGTATGCCTACCGCCGTCATATTGGCATTTATGCCTACCGTGCTGCTTACATTACACAATTTGCACAGCAAGTCCCTTGTGAGTTAGAACTCACTGAAGGGTTGGAACAGCTGCGCGCTTTGTGGCATGGCGGGCTCATTTTTTGCCCAGATGCCTGCGCTGCCCCCGGCCCTGGGATTGATACTGAAGCGGACATAGAGCAAGCACGAATTGCCTTTAATGCTAAGGAAGCTGATGAGCAGCAATAAGATTCCGATCAGTGTATGCTACGCCACTTCTGATAGTCAGCGTGTGATTGAGTTAGATGCAGCCGCCGATGAGCCGCCATTGGCGGTAATTCAGCGTTCGGGCATTCTAGAGCAGTTTCCTGAATTGAAAGCAGATGAATTGGTATTTGGTGTATACGGCAAAAAATGGCAAGAGGGTAGCCGATTGTTTGAGCACGACCGCATCGAAATTTACCGCCCTCTACAACTTAGTCCTACCGAAGCACGCCGCCTGCGGGCGCAGCGCGCTAAAGATAAAGCCGCTGCTGAGGCAGATTAAATCCAGTAAAATTAACCGTGAGCCCCCACTCTATATTGAATCCTATATTGTAATCATCTATGCATATTTTAATCACCGGCGGCGCGGGTTTTATCGGTTCAAGTTTGGCGCATCGCTTATTGGCACGCGGCGATACTGTGCATGCCATTGATAATCTCAACGATTACTATGAAGTCAGCTTAAAAAAGGCACGCCTTGCACAGCTAGAGCCGCATGCTAATTTCAGTTTTTCGCAGATGGACTTGGATGACCAAGCGGCGATGCAAGGCTTGTTCGCTGAGCACCACTTTGATGCGGTGATGAATTTGGCTGCGCAGGCGGGGGTGCGGTACTCATTGGAAAATCCAGCCGCTTATGTCAATGCCAACTTGGTGGGTTTTGGTCATTTGCTCGAAGGTTGTCGCCAAAGCCAAGTTAAGCATTTGGTGTTTGCTTCCTCAAGCTCTGTTTATGGCGCCAACACCAAGCTGCCGTTTTCGGAAGACGACCCTGTTGATCACCCTGTTTCGCTGTATGCGGCTAGTAAAAAAGCCAATGAGTTGATGGCGCACACCTATGCGCACTTGTATGACATTTCATGCACCGGGCTGCGGTTTTTCACGGTCTACGGCCCATGGGGGCGGCCAGATATGGCATTTTTTAAATTCACCAAAGCGATCTTGGCTGGCGAGCCTATTCCGGTTTATAACCACGGCAAGCTTACCCGTGATTTCACCTACATTGACGACATTGTGGAAGGCGTAATCCGCGTGATTGACCGCCCCGCCACCCCAGACCCTGATTTTAATTCGGATAAGCCCACGCCCGCTTCCAGCCAGGCACCATTTCGTATCTACAATATCGGCAATGGCACTCGTATTGAGCTAATGGATTACATCCAAACTTTGGAAGAATGCTTGGGTGTGAAAGCGCAATACAACATGTTGCCGATGCAAGATGGTGATGTGCATGCCACCAATGCCGATGTGAGCCGCTTGCATGATGAATTTGGTTTTGCGCCCAGCACTAGTATTCAAGAAGGCTTAAGCCAGTTTGCGCAATGGTACCGCGAATATTACAATGTGCCCAAGCATCAATAAGCTTGCTTAGTTCAATGTTTATCGACAGTAGCAACCTAAACCAATGAGTTACTCGGCGGCTTATCAAATTCCGCCGTCGATAGCCATTGCGCGCTATTTGCAATGCTATAAAGGAGACGCGCGCCAAGGCAATGAAGAACTAACTTTGGTAGGGCCGTTGGCTAATGGTAATAAAGCATATGTTGACCCCGTTATTTTTGTTGATGGTGGGGCCAATTTTCGTCAAGGCACAGAAGGTCTAGTGGTCGGCGATGGCGATTCGTATGACGGTGAAATGGATGAAAAGATCAGCGCCAACAAAAACTACTCCGACTTGGCCTATGTGTTGGCAGGCATTCCGCCGCAGTTTAAAAAATTACAGCTAGATGGTTTTTTAGGCGGTCGACGTGACCATGAGCTGCTTAACATTGGCGAAGTATACGCTTGCTTAAAGCACCAAGCGCGGGGTTTTAGTATCTGTTTTGATGATCAAATTCACGCCTTTGGCCACGGTGAGTGGCAACTAACGCTGAATCAAACCTTCAGTCTGATATGCCTCGAGCCTGTGCAAGTGCAGCTTACCGGCGATTGCCAATACCCTATCGACCCTGCCGCACAACTGAGTCCACTCAGTTCTTTGGGGCTAAGCAACAAAGGCCACGGCCAAGTGCAGCTTAAGTGCGATGGCCCGCTGTTGTTGTACTACAGCGAGCCAATCACGACTTAATCACCTTAGAATTCTACCTTAACTCCAGCAATGGCCGTGTTTACGTCAATATCATCGGTGTCGATACGGTTGTATTCTGCAAACAAGTTAGCCACGCCAAAGTCCACTTCGCCGCCCACTCCCCAGAATGGCTGGTTGGTGTTTTCGTCCAACTGGCTAACTCCCAGTACGCTTACTTCTGCGGCCACACGTGCAACGCCTAATTTGGCATAAAGGTCGACGTACTCGCCCACGGGCAGTGAGCCCACTCCGCTCAGCATGTAGATTCCTGCATCTACGTCTAAGCCCACGGCGCTGTCTACACCCGCCGATGTTAGCGTAAGGTCCACGCCAAGGCTGTCAGTAAACATATAACCAATTTTGAAGGCTGCTTCGTTAGCGGTTTCATCAAAATCATTACTGTTCAAATCCGAGCGTGCTACGCCCACACCGGCATACAAGCCACTGTCGTCGAAGCTTTCGGCCTGTGAACCGACACCCATAGCTAACAAGATGCCTACTGCTGTTGCTAATTTTTTCATGATATTTTCCCTACTCCATTATGCTCGTTATATTATCTATGCCCACTGCAATGGACGACCACAGCCCCATTACGGTGCCGACAAGGCCGTTATACAAGCGCTTGTCTTAATGAATACTTAATTATGGGTTGCTAACGCAGCGCACCAGTGATGCAGATGGGTGGGGTTCAGTTTGTGCGGCTTTTTATCGAGAGAAAGGCTTTGTTTTGCAAAAGGCTACCACTCACCGGTATTGCTCATTTCTGCCCAAGGTGCTTGAGGGGCCAGGGCTTCACCTTTTTGCAGCAGTTCAATCGAGATGTTATCGGGTGAGCGTACAAAAGCCATGCGGCCGTCGTGCGGCGGACGGTTGATGGTCACACCGCCGTCCATCAAGCGCTGACAGGTGGCATAAATGTCATCGACCTCGTAGGCCAAATGTCCAAAATTACGGCCGCCGTCGTAGTCTTCGGTGTCCCAGTTATAGGTCAGCTCCACCAACGGCGCAGCGTTTTGTTTAGCCTGTGCAGCATCGTCAGGGGCAGCTAAGAACACTAAAGTAAAGCGCCCACTCTCATAGTTGTTGCGCCTAGTTTCCACCAAACCAAGGTGATTGCAGTAAAAAGCTAAAGACGCGTCTAAGTCGTGCACGCGCACCATGGTGTGTAAATAGCGCATTGGGTGTTGTTAAATTGATAAAGGATGACAAGCATAACGCAAGCACGTCCATTTTTAAACGGGCGACGTGGTTACTCCCTTTTTATGGAACCACTACTACATCATCAACAGTAGTGGCTCTCCCAGGAAAGGCCCGCCGCGCAGGCTAGGTGCGTAGGCGCTGGTTGTCGGGGTCGAATAGTGTTTTTTCAAAACACACGGCAGGGCAACGCTTGCCCAGGATTTCAATCTCCACTTTTGTGCCCGCTTTGGCAAGCTCAGGCGGCAAAAAACCATAGGCCACACTTACTTCACTAAAATGGGCAAAGCCGCCAGAGGTGACAAAACCCACCACTTTATCGCCTTGCCAGATGGGCTCATCGGCCACGACATCGGCGTCGTTTACGTCCACAGTAAAAGTACAAAGCTGGCGTTTTGGGCCGCTTTTTTGTTCTGCCAGTGCAGCGGCTTTACCGATGAAAGCGGCTTTTTTGTTATAGGCTACGAAGCGTCCTAAACCAGTTTCTAGTGGAGTGTAATCAGGTTTGAATTCACGTAGCCACGAGCCAAATGATTTTTCTAGCCGCAGACTCATCATCGCACGCATACCAAAGGGGCGCAGTGCAAAGGCTTGGCCCGCTTCATTTAGTAAGTTATACAGCGCCACTTGCTGCGTAGCAGGCACATAAATTTCATAGCCTAAATCACCGGTGTACGAGACACGTTGCACCAGCGCATCCATCGTGCCCAATTGCAGGTGTTTAACGTGCAGGAAGGGGAAGGCGGTGTGGCTCACGTCCTCGTGCGCCACCGCTTGCAGCAAGTCGCGTGCTTTAGGGCCGGCGATTTGAAAACCGATGCGTGCATCTGAGATGTTTTCAATTTGTACGTCTTTAGGCTGTTTGCTGCCCTCATTAAAGGCCAGCAATTGCTGCTCAAACCAGCGTTGATGAAAGTTCTGCGACCCGTACGAAGCCGTGAGCTGGTATTCCTGTTTGCTCAAGCGCGATACGGTAAAGTCACCGACAAGCTTGCCTGCCTGACTGAGCATAGGGCATAGGGTCAGGCGACCAATTTTTGGTAATCGTCCTGCCATAATGATGTCTAAGTAACTGCATGCATCTTTGCCTGTGACCAAAAACTTACTGAAGTTATGCACTTCATTAATGCCTACGCCCGTGCGCACTGCGCGGCACTCTTCACCGACCGCTTTAAAGGCGTTAGAGCGACGCAAGCTAGGTGTTTCGTATAAGGGTTCGCCTTCTAGCGCAAAATAGTTCACATGCTCCATGCCAAAGGCGCTGCCAAATACCGCATTCTGCTGCTGCCAAATACCATAAGCAGGGGTGGTTTTATGCGGCCGTGCGGCAGGCAGTTCTTCATTGGGGTAACTCATCGAAAAGCGTCGCTGGTAATTTTCAGTCACTTTGATGCGGGTGTAGGGCTTGGTGCAATAATCACCAAAGCGCGCCACGTCCATCGCAAATACATTGGCCGTCGGCGCGCCATAGATCATCCATTCGGCCAAGCTTAGGCCCACGCCGCCGCCTTGGCTAAAGCCTGCCATCACGCCGCAGGCCGACCAATAATTACGTAGGCCGGGCACCGGCCCGACTAATGGATTACCATCGGGGGCAAAAGTGAATGGGCCATTGATGATGGTTTTGATGCCTGCCTTTTCCAGCACGGGGTAGCGCTTATATGCAAGCTCTAGAGAATCGCCAATGCGCTCCAGCTTGTTCTCCAGCAGCTCATGGCCAAAGCTCCACGGCGTGCCATCCACCGCCCAAGGGTCGCAGCGTTGCTCGTAAAAACCGATCACCAAGCCTTGGCGTTCTTGCCGCAAGTAGCTTTCGCCATCAGGGTCAAGCATGTGTGGCAGCTCTTGCCCCGAAGCTTCGTTCATCTCGATTACTTCAGGGATCGTCTCGGTGGCTAAGTATTGGTGCTCCATCGGGTGCAGTGGCAAATTGATGCCAACCATCTCACCCACTTCGCGCGCCCATAGGCCGGCTGCGTTGACCACGTGCTCGGCAATCATCGTGCCTTGTTCGGTGATAATCTCCCAGCTGCCGTCTGGCTGCGGATTAAGCTCAGTCACACGGTTACGTAAGTAAATCTCAGCGCCGCCTTTTTGCGCGGCCTTGGCATAGGCATGGGTGGTGCCACTGGGGTCAAGGTGGCCATCTAATGGCACGTACATGCCGCCAATAATGCCCTCGGTACTGGTGATGGGAGACAGCTCGCGGATTTCGCTGGGGGTAATCAAATGCGAGTCGACCCCCATGTATTGGTGCTTAGCGCGCTCAGCGGTTAAAAAATCCATCCGGTCTTGGTCGGCTGCCAAAGAAACACCGCCCACTTGATGCAGGCCGCAGTTGATGCCAGAGATTTTCTCTAGTTCGTCGTACAAGCCAATTGTGTAGTCTTGCAAAGCAGCGATATCGGTGTCTGAGTTAAGGGTATGAAAACCGCCTGCTGCATGCCACGTAGAGCCTGAGGTGAGTTCTGAGCGCTCAATCAGGCATACGTCGTTCCAGCCGAGTTTAGTCAAGTGATAAAGCACACTGCAGCCGACTACGCCGCCGCCAATAATCGCTACTTGGGTATGGGTTTTCATCTTCATATTTCGTCAATTAATTGCTGTAAGGTTGTGTTGATTTGATGTGGGTGCACCACGGCGTTGCGAATCAATTCGTTAAAACGTTGGCTAAATAAGCGGATATTCTCGGCGCTGTTGAGCACGATATAATGCTGCCCTAAAAATACCACCGCGCGTAGCGGGCCGAATAGCGTGAATGACACGGTGTAGAATGCACGGCCGTCAAACAAAAACCAGCGAAAGCGTGGATACAGCTCTTCGTTCAGTGCCAGTGCATGCTCTAGCTGCGCTTTTCGTTCAGTGGCTGGCAAATTTGCCCATATCCCCTCACCGCGCGCAAAGCCTTGTAAGTCTTGCAGGGGTTGCACGACTTCCAGCTCACTTTTGTTCTGGCGCAGCTGTGCTAGCATCAGCTGGCTTTCACTAATCTTTTGGTCACTTTTTCCGCTGCCATAGCGGCCAAATTCATAATTCGCCACTGCCTGTGTCTTCAGCGGGCCAGGCAGCGTGACAGGAATGTAGCGCACCTTATAATGCTCAGCTTGGCTATACCACTTTAAAAAGCGGGTGCTAAAAGCGGTCTCTCGGTAGCGCTCAATCTCTAGCGGTCCCGCTTCCAGTTTGGTTTCGGTTGTTCCTTCGCTAGTCAGGCCCAGCAGCCAATCGATGCTAACTTGGTGTTTTTCGGCAATGGCCGCCACGGTGTCGGCGCGCGGTAGACGTAAGGTGTTTTCGGATAACAATTGCGATAAGGTAGAGCGATCCACTCCTATCGATTGAGCAAATTGTGCGCTATTAAGGCCGCTATTGGCGATCACTTGCATGATGCGATCGCGAAACAACACCACTCGTTCAGCATAATTCATGTCATCGTTGCTTGATTATCAACCTTTCGTTATTTTGTTACACCCCATACTCGCGACGACGGCGCTCAACGTAATCATCTAGCTGCTCATTGATCGCTTCATCCAAGTGTGGCTGCTCATAGTTTTCGAGCACTTGCTTGTACAGTGCATTGGCACGCTGCGTGGCGGTTAAGCTGCCCTTTTCTTCCCAAGTTTCAAAGTTGCTCCAATCAGTAACAATAGGCGTATGAAAGGCCGTCTCATAGCGTGCATAAGTGTGCGCCGTGCCGAAAAAATGGCCGCCTGCCCCAACTTCTTCGATGGCATCCAATGCCAGTTCTTCTTCATTTACATCGATACCCTTTAGAGTTTGTAGCATGATTTGGATCATCTCGATGTCGATAATAAATTTTTCAAACGAAGCGCATAAGCCGCCTTCAAGCCAGCCCGCGCTGTGCTTGATCAGGTTGCCGTGCGACATGGTGGCGCTCCATAAGGATACTTGCGACTCCCACGTTGCCTGTGCATCCACCACGTTAGCGGCATTCACGTTAGAGGTGCGATAGGGAATGCCGTAGCGTCTCGCCAGCTGTCCGCCAGCGATTACTGCTTTGGCGTATTCGGGCGTACCGAATGCAGGGGAGCCTGATTTCATGTCGACGTTAGACGTAAAGCCGCCATACATCACTGCACTGCCAGGGTTGACCATTTGTGTCACGGCAATCACTCCGAGTGCTTCGGCGTTTTGTTGTGCCAACGCCCCCGCTAAAGTGACAGGGCTCATCGCGCCAGCTAGTGTAAACGGTGTGACCACCACCGGTTGATTGTATTCCGCCAGCAGCATAAGCCCGTCTAGCATTGGTTCGTCCACTTTGAGTGGTGAGTTGGTGTTGACTACGGTCATGATGCTCGGCTCTTGTTTAAGCTGTTCATCAGTGATGCCGCGCGCAATTTTAATCATTTCAAGCGCGTCTTCCACGCGACCATCGCCCAAGCTGTAACAGTGCCAAGGTTTTTCGGTCAGCTTGATAAAAGCCGAATAGGCATCCAAATGGCGAGTGGCTGGGTGCAGGTCAATTGGCTCAACCGGGTAGCCTGCAAAGGTGTCCATTGCATTAAAGCTTTGACCTAGTTTAAGAAAATTGCAGTAATCTTCAAAGTTACCGGTGCGCCTGCCGTTGTCAAGGTCTGAGCAGTTAGGTGCGCTGGCCACAGGGCAAAAATTAATATAGTTTTCGCCCACCATGCGGTCAAATTTTGGATTGCGTGCGTGCATCTTGAAGCAGCTGGGTACCGTGCTAATTTTGTCCATCACCAAGGCGCGGTCCATCAGCACATAACCAGTTTTAGAGCATAGTGTCGCGCCATGCTCTACCATCAAGGCTTTGCTGCGTTCATTGACAATCTCCAAGCCTATTTCTTCCAAAATACGCATCGAGGCATCGTGGATTTGGTCAAGTTGTTCGGGCCGTAAAACCTCTAGTGGAGTGAATAGATTGCTGCTTTGCTCAGCGTCGAGTTGTGGTAGCTTAAAAGCACTGCCTTTGACTTGATTTTGCTTACGCTTAGACGATCGACGTACCATGATTATCCTCCGGTGGGGTTTAGTTAGTTGCCAGCGCTTGTAAGTCGCATCGCATGTATTTTTACCTAGCGTAGGCTAAAGTGGTGATAAAATAAATAAATGTTTATTAAAATCAACATTTTTGTGACAAAACACTTTGCTGTGTTGCTTAAATCAGGCCTTCATGCGTTAGCATATCGGGTTATGCTAATCAGACTTAAACAATTGACTGTTGGTATGCCATCATTCAAAGCACCATGATTAACCCAGCCCAAACATTCAGTAAAGTATTGCCAGAATGGCCCACTTGGCTGTTGCTTGGCGGGTATTATGCTGCATTGATTGCATTGCTAAGTTATGCGACCAGTCTGCACAATTGGGTGCTCTGGGCTTTGCTCAGTTTAGTCATTGCCTTCGGTAGCTCATTATCGCATGAGTTAATTCATGGCCACCCCACTAAAAACCAAAGCATCAACGATGCATTGGGCTTCTTGCCAGTTAGTCTATACCCTTATTTTGACTACAAGCACAGCCACTTAACCCACCATATCGATGCACAGCTTACCTTGCCGGGGGTAGATCCAGAAAGCTATTTTGTAACCCAGCTTCAGTGGCAGAAAACCAGCCCATTTATGCGCCGTTTGCTAGCTTTTAATATGACTTTGCTTGGGCGTTTGTTGCTATCACCAGCGTTCACTGCATCTAAGCTGGTGCATGGCGCATGGCAGGACTTAAGCCCAAACTATGGCAAGCACCAGAGGGCACAAGACAGAGCATCAAGTAACACTTTAGATGTTGATAGTCGTTCGTCTCGCCAGCGCCAATGGCTGGTTTATTTGACTGGAGTTGCCGCCGTGCTAGGGGTGGCTATCGGCTGGGCAGGCATCCCGTGGTGGGTGTATTTAGCTTCGGCTTATACTGCGCTATCAATTGCAGCACTGCGTTCGTTTTATGAGCACCGCCCGCATACCGACCCAGCGCAGCGTACCGTCATCATGCAGTCGAGCTGGCCGTTCAGATTTTTATATTTATTCAACAACTTGCATGTGATTCACCATCAGCAGCCTGCTTTAGCGTGGTACAAACTATGGCCTGCTTATCGCAAGCAAAAGCAACAGGCTTTACAAGATAACGGCGGTTTTTATTATGTGGGTTATCGGCAATG
>CALIFM010000084.1 GCA_938021685.1 uncultured Gammaproteobacteria bacterium
GTTTTACAAGGAGTAAGTGACAACTTAGGCTTGGCAGATTATGTGGGTGAACTAGAGAGAGATTAATACGATGCAAAAAAGCTTTAAATTTTATTTTGATTTCAGCTCACCCTATGCGTATTTGGCAGCCACGCAGATTAATGCTTTAGCTAGCAAGCAGGGTTATAGTGTCGACTGGAGGCCATTTTTGTTGGGAGCCAGCTTTCAGATAACAGGCCGCAAACCTCTCGTTAATACACCCGTGCTGCGTGATTATGCTTTTGTGGATTTACAGCGTACGGCGCGAGAATTAAAAGTGTCGTTTAGTTTTCCCGAAAAATTCCCCATTTTGAGCGTGAAACCTAGCCGCGTGTTTTATCATTTGCATGATCTGGCAGAAGGTCAAGGTGATGATCAGAGGGCCGCCCAAGATTTTGCCTTAGCTGCTTTTAAAGCTTATTTTGCAGATAACCAAGATATTTCTAGTGAATCGGTACTAGCAAAACTGGCTGAGCCATTTGGCTTGTCGGACGAAGCGGTGCACGATATCGTTAACTCGCAGCAGGCCAAGCAGCGTTTTCGTGAAGCCGTAGATGAGGCGATGGGGGACAAAGTGTTTGCCGCCCCTTTGTTTGATGTGGATGGCGAGCAGTTTTGGGGGGTGGATCACCTATCGCAATTAGAGCGTTGGTTGCAAACAGGTGGTTGGTAGCATTCCAGATTAGCTGAATACAGGCAATAAAAAAGCCCCAATTAAGGGGCTTTTTCTACTTGCCAGTAATGGCGATGATGGCTTATTCGTCACCAAAAATGCCTAAGATGTGTAGCAAGCTACTAAAGATGTTGAAAATTGACACAAACAAAGTCACTGTAGCGCTGATGTAGTTGGTCTCCCCGCCGTGGATGATCTCACTAGTTTTATACATGATCAGGCCTGAAGATAGCATCATGAACATGGCCGATACCGCTAATGAAAGTGCAGGCATATTAAAGAAGATAGAGGCCAAGCCAGCAAGGAAAGCCACTAAAATGCCAGTCATCAGCATGCCCGCCATAAAGCTAAAGTCTTTGCGGGTGACGACTACATAAGCAGAAAGTGCGGTAAAGATAATCGCCGTACCGCCCATGGCGGTCATCACGATTTGAGAGCCGTTACCTAGGCTGCTAATGTAATAATTAATCATCGGGCCCATGTATGCGCCCAAAAAGCCAGTTAGCGCAAATACGCATAATATGCCCCAGCTAGAATCCTGGAATTTGGTTGTTAAAAATGATAGGCCAAAAAAACCACCAAAGAACATAATGATGCCCATTGGTGGCCAGTTCATCATCATCGATAAGCCCGCCATTGCGGCACTGAAAGCTAAAGTCAGCGCCAGCAAAATATAAGTGTTCTTAAGAGTTGAGTTAATAATCAGCTCGCGTGATTCCGAGACTGGTTGTGTTCCAATAGTACGTGCCATTTCTACTCCGATTTAAATGTTAATACATAGACGCTGGCTGTTTATGCGCAGCAGATAACTAATGATATGGGATTTAATACCGCTTTTACAAGATAAACTTCTGTAATGTTAAGGCTAAATTTGGTCTAAATAAGGGTAAGTATTGGCCTAAAAATAGCCAGCCTTAGCCAAAAGCCGCATTGCAAATTCTACAAACCTCTAAGCATTATTGATATAGTAAAGGGATGGCCCGTGTTTTAGGCTAAAGCGTTACACGATAATTACATAATAGGGGGTTCACTTGGCTGATCGACGATTACAAGTTTTTACAACAGTGGCAAAGTTGCTAAGTTTTACGAAAGCAGCGGAAACTTTGCACATGACGCAACCAGCGGTGACATTCCAGATTCGACAGCTGGAAGAATATTTTAATGCCCGCTTGTTTGACCGCACGCATAATCGTATCACCTTGACGGAAACCGGCGAGATGGTGAAGAAATACGCTGACGAGATTATTGAAAAATACAAGGAAATGGATAACCAAGTGCGCATCATGACCGGTGATGTGCAAGGGCCATTAGTGATTGGTGCCAGCACCACTATTGGCGATTATGTGATTCCAGAGATCTTAGGTGAGTACCAGTCGCGCTTCCCAGATGTCACCATTCGACTTAATATCTCGAACACGCAAGGCATCATTGAGATGGTAGAAAACAATGAAATAGACATCGGCATTGTGGAAGGGCCAGTTGATAACAAGAACTTAACCACCGAGGTTATGTGGCTGGATGAACTAGTGCTCGCCTGCCCGAAGGACCACGACTTGGCTAACAAGAAAAGCGTGACGGCCAGCCAAATCTTGCCTTTTCCTTATATCGGGCGAGAAGAAGGCTCGGGCACGCGCGGGGTATTTGCCACTTATGTGGAAGAGCAAGGCGAAGTCCCTGATGACTTTAATGTTATTTTAGAATTCAGCAGCCCTGAATCGATCAAAGCCGCTGTTGGAGCAGGCTTGGGTGTGTCAGTGCAGTCGATTGCAACCTTGCAAAAAGAAGAAAAGCTTGGGCTGTTGTCGGTGGTGCCTTTGAAGCCTTCATTAACGCGGCCCTTTTCGTTGGTGTACCAGCGGCAAAAGTTTCGTGTGCAAGCGATGGAAGAGTTTTTAGAATTTGCCCAAGCACACTGCGAAAAACGAAGAAATAACACTTAAGGTGCTGTGATATAGGATGCAACAGCGTGTTTTTTACAGATGTTTTAATACGCACGCTTTAGTGATTTCTAAATTAATTAATGTGCGTAATTAATTTGATTTAAAGTATTTGAGCGGATACCTTGCCAATTTCACGCGTAGCCTCTAG
>CALIFM010000085.1 GCA_938021685.1 uncultured Gammaproteobacteria bacterium
AGCCTTGGTGGTTGGTGGCAGGTTTGGCTTGTTCAGTTCCATCACGCGGTACCTCCATACCTGCGCGTGAAGCCAAGGTTTCGATTGCCTCAACAAAATCAAGGTTATCGTAGTTCATCAAAAAGCCGACAGCTGTGCCGTGGGCACCGCAACCAAAGCAATGATAAAATTGCTTAGCAGGGCTGACGTAAAACGAAGGCGTTTTTTCGTCATGAAAAGGACAACAGGCCCGATGCTCGTGGCCTGCGCGCTGCAAAGGCACGCGCTGATCAATCAGCTCGACGATATCGGTGCGAGCGATTAATTGGTCAATAAATTGTTCTGGAATGCGGGCCACTAAAATTTGCCTATACTTCACTACTCTTGGCTATTGCTTAGTGCATAATAACTTAAAATAAGCAGCTTATTGTTGCAAACTCTAAGTGCGCAACTAGTTTTTTAGGGAAATTTAGTGGTTAAATTGTCGGTCATTGCGATAGGTGAAAAAATGCCTGCTTGGGTGGGTCAAGGCTTTAGCGACTATGCGGCACGTTTGCATGGCATTACCTCATTGCAGCTTATTGAGGTAGCAGCGCAGAAGCGTGGCAAGAATGCCGACATTGCACGTATCCTAAAACGCGAAGGACAAGATTTGTTAGCACGGGTGCCTGATCACAACCAGTTGGTGGTGCTAGAACGTACCGGTAAGCACTTGAGTTCGCTGGATGTAGCAGAGCAGCTTAAAATTTGGCAGCGAGAGGGGCAAAATGCTACTTTTATTCTGGGTGGACCAGAAGGACTGGATGCAACGGTTATGCAGCGCGCGAATAAGATCTGGTCATTATCAGCCATGACGTTTTCGCATCACGTTGCGCGAGTGATGTTGGCAGAGCAGTTATATCGTGCTTGGTCGATCACCCAAGGTACGCCTTACCACCGTTAAGCGCTCTAGGGCTAATGCATAATTAAAAGATGACAGATCAATCACGAGCACCGCTTATTTTAGCTTCGGCCTCGCCGCGTCGCAGCGAATTGCTGGCGCGCCTGGGCCTGTCGTTTACAGCACGGGCAGCAGACATTGATGAAAGCGCCCGCGTAGGCGAAAGCCCAAAGGATTATTGCGCGCGCTTGTCTTGCGAAAAAGCTGGAGCTATTTACAACCAGCGGCCCGATAGTTGGGTAATCGGTTCGGATACCATCGTGGTATTAGGCGAGCAAATGCTGGGCAAGCCCGCCTCGCGCGCTGAGGCGGTGGCTTGCTTAAGCCAGTTGTCGGGTAATACCCACGAGGTGATAACAGGGGTGTGCTTACTTGGGCCACAACACCGTGAGCACATGGTAATCGTTTCAGCCGTCACTTTTGGGCAATTAAGTACGCAAGAGATCGATACCTACTGCGATACCGACGAGCCTTACGACAAAGCTGGGGCTTACGGCATTCAGGGTTTGGGCGGTGTACTAGTTGAACACATTGCAGGTGACTATAGCGCCATCATGGGTTTGCCGCTGCGTGCCACTTGGCAACTGCTGGCCCCGTATCTAGATTCAGAGAACAGGTAATGGCAATGGACAGTAAAACACAGAATAAAAAGAGCAAGAACGTGGGTGTCATTCCTAAAACGGAAGAGTTGTTGGTAAACGTTACCCCTCAGGAAACCCGTGTGGCGATGCTAGAAAACGGCGTGTTGCAAGAGCTGCATATTGAGCGCACGGATGCCAAGGGTATGGTGGGTAATATCTACAAAGGAAAAGTAGTACGAGTGTTGCCCGGGATGCAGGCGGCCTTTTTGGAAATTGGTTTAGAGCGCACGGCTTTTTTGCACGCGCGCGACGCCAAGCCCACGCTGATAAGTGGTGAGGTACATTCTGAAGGTGATGAGGCTGGCGAGCAAGCTATCAGCAGTTTGGTCCATGAGGGGCAAGAGCTGTTGGTGCAGGTGGTAAAAGACCCCATTGGCAGCAAGGGCGCGCGCTTAACCACCGAAATATCTATTCCTTCGCGTTATTTGGTGTACTTGCCGCATTCAAAAAATATCGGTATTTCGCAGCGCATCACCGATGAGCAAGTGCGCGAAGCTTTGCGTACTACCGTGACTAGCCTAATAGAGCAACATAAGATTGAAGGCACTTACATTATTCGCACTACTGCCGAGACGGTGAGCGAGCAGGAGCTTGAGCAAGACATGCAGGTGCTGAGCAAATTGTGGCAGCAAGCCGCTAGCCGTGCCAAGCAAAGCAAAGCCCCGGCTTTGGTGTATGAGGATTTGCCTTTGGCACAAAAAGCCCTGCGTGATTTTGTGCGTGAGCCTGTTGCTAAGCTGTTGATTGATTCGCGCGAAACCTTCGAAAAGGTGCAGGCGCTGGCTCGTGAGTTGATGCCCAGTGCGCTTGACCTCATCCAGCATTATCCGGGTGATCGCCCCATTTTTGATTTGCATTCGGTTGAGGATGAGATTCAGCGCGCCTTGGGCCGCACAGTGCCGCTTAAATCAGGAGGGTCCTTGGTGATTGATCAAACTGAGGCGATGACCACCATTGATGTTAACACGGGCGGTTTTGTAGGCAAAAAGAACTTAGAAGAAACCGTATTTAAAACCAACTTAGAGGCCGCGCAAGCTTTGGCACGGCAGCTGCGTTTACGCAACATTGGTGGCATCATTATTGTGGACTTTATTGATATGTATAACGCTTCGCACCAAAAGCAGGTGCTAAGCGCACTGGAGCGTGGTTTAGCCAAAGACAGCACCAAAAACAATCTCACGGACATTTCAACCTTGGGCTTGGTTGAGATCACTCGCAAGCGCACCCGCGAGAGCTTGGAGCGTATGCTGATGGAAGATTGTACCGTGTGCAGCGGGCGCGGTACTTTGAAAACAGCGCAAACCGTGTGCAATGAAATCATGCGCGAAATCATGCGCGAAGCGCGGCAATACGAAGCCAGTCAGTTTATGGTGGTAGCGTCACAAACGGTGATCGACCGCTTGTTGGACGAGGACTCCTCCAGCTTGGCTGACTTGCAAGCCTTTATTGGCAGCCCTGTGCATTTACAAGTGGAGCCGACGTACTTTCAAGAAAACTATGATGTGGTATTAACCTAGGCACAAACAAGCTCAGCTAGTATCAAGTTTAGAGTAAAATAGATTAAATAATAGCAGTAAGGTGAAACTATGTTAGTAAGCAATTTAGAACAAATCCCGGGCAAGCGCATTGTGCAGCACCTCGGTTTGGTGCAGGGCAGTACGGTGCGAAGCAAACACGTGGGACGAGATTTTCTAGCAGGCATTAAAAACGTGTTTGGCGGAGAATTGATAGCCTATACTGAGTTGTTGGCCGAATCACGCGAAGAAGCCTTAGTGCGCATGCAAGAGCAAGCCAAAGAAACCGGCGCCAATGCGGTAGTGAATGTGCGCTTTTCAACCTCCTCAATTACTCAGGGAGCAGCCGAGCTGTTTGCCTATGGCACAGCGGTGACAGTTGAAGACGAATGAGCAGCTTTGAGCTTTATCTTTTTTTCGGCTTATTAGCCGGTGGATATGTCATTGGCTCTTATTTAGAGCGCAAGCATTATCGTTCGATTTTTGCGCGTGAAGAGCAATTTCAGGACGTATTGCTAATTGCGGCTAAAACCCCTGATGAATCCCTGAGCATCGAACACAGTGAGATGGTGACAGGTTCAGTCGTGGTGTCTGTGGATTATTTCAAACGGTTTGTAGCCGGCTTGCGTAATTTGGTGGGTGGTCGTGTGTCGTCATATGAATCTTTGCTGGACCGAGGTCGGCGCGAGGCTGTCTTGCGGATGAAGGCCGAGGCTAAAAAGCAAGGTGCCAAGATGATTTTTAATGTCAAATTAGAAACAGCGTCTATTTCAAAAGGCGCAGGCAAGCGTATTGGCTCGGTGGAAGTGCTGGCTTATGGCACGGCGCTACGCATTAGCTAAGAAAAGAATAGGCTAAAGTCGTATAAAAGCCAGATGAATTACCAGAACCCGAAACTGCCGGAAGGCATTAATACATCTAGGGAGCACCCTTTAAAAGATTTCATTGTGCTTTTGCTGGGTGTAACGCTGCTGTTGGTGGTGTTGGTGTTTCTGATTAGTTTTGCGCTGCGCTGGCTGGGGCCATTGGTGCCGTTTAGCTGGGAAAAAGCATTGAGTAACCGTGTTGCTACTGAATTTGTGACCGATGAGTTTCCGGAGCAGCAGCAGTGGCTGCAAAAGCTGACAGATGAGTTGGCAGCCCAGCAAGATTTGCCCGAAGGCATGACGATCACCGCGCATTACAGTGATAGCGAAACGGTGAACGCTTTGGCAACCTTGGGCGGAAATATCATTATTTTTCGTGGTTTGATTGAGGCCGTCGACAGCGAGAATGGCTTGGCGATGGTGATTGCCCATGAAATCGGCCACGTTAAGCACCGTCATCCCATTGTCGCTTTGGGCCGTGGCTTGATTACCAGTTTGGTGTTTGCCGTATTAGGTGCAGGCGGCGACAGTGCAGCTACTGGGGTGTTGTCTAAATTTGGCTTGCTCACGGTGTTGTCATTTAATCGCGAGCAAGAACGCGAATCGGATGAGACAGGCTTGGCTGCAGTATATGGACATTATGGGCATGTGAACGGCGCCACTGAGTTTTTTGAAAAAATGGGCGGATTAACCAGCGGCGAAACGCCCCTTCGCGCCAAAGAATTTTTTGCAACGCATCCTGCCACACAAAACCGTATTATCGACCTTAAGCGATTAGCTGCACAAAACGGCTGGCCAAGCAGTGGTGAATTAGAGGCCTTGCCGGTTTTTTAGGGCACAAGGGATCATTCTAAAAAACAGAACGAAACAATAAAAACAATCTGATTTACCAATGAATTGCTTTTGCCTAGACTAGGGGTTCGGGGCTTAAATGCCCGCAACAATCACCTAGATGAGGCAAAAAATGGACAGCATTAACATTGGTATCAAACAGCAAGACCGTCATGAGATCGCGCAGGGGCTAAAGCATTTATTAGCTGACAGCTATACTTTGTATTTGCAAACCCATAATTTTCATTGGAATGTAACAGGTCCGCAGTTTCGCGAGTTGCATTTGATGTTTGAGGAGCACTACAACGAGCTGTCCTTGGCGGTGGATGAAATTGCCGAACGCATTCGTAGCTTAGGAGTGGTTGCGCCCGGGACTTATCAAGCATTCGCCGAACTAAGCTCGATCGAAGAAGCGCAGCAAGTTCCAGCTGCTAACGAGATGGTTGAGGTTTTGATGCGCGGCCACGAGCAAGTGGTGCAAAGTTGCCGCAAGGTGCTAGTAACAGCGCAGCAGGCAGACGACGAATCCACCGCAGGTTTGGTGTCGGACCGAATGCGTTTGCACGAGAAAACAGCATGGATGTTGCGTGCGATGGTGTCCTAATTGGCAAGCAGCTGTGGCCATCGCTGGCTTTAAATAGTTTTTATTGCAGGGGTGGCCTTGCGCTACAATAAGCGCCATGAATATCGCGTGTGACATTTTTAAAAGCGCCAAGCAGCCAGACACATATTTGTACTTGCCCGTGGGTAAAGACCAAGCCCAGCTGCCGGAAGGCTTGCTGGCTTTATTAGGGGAGATAACTCCGTTTTTGACAATTGATGTGCATCCGCAGCGGCATTTAGCTCAAGCCAAAGCGGACGAGGTGTTAAAAGCCATTCAAGACAATGGCTTCTATCTACAGATGGCGCCCGACAAAATTCTGGCTGAGCAAGCGGAGTGATTAACCGAAGATGATTAGTAAGGTTTTTTTCACGATGGCAATCATCGTGCTGGTAGGCATGTTGTTCAGTAAACAGCGCAATGACAAAAATAATAAGGCGGCGACGTCGAGTGACGAGCAAGCAGCTCAGGGAGAAGCCGGTAGCCTGCCGCCACGTACTTTGGCTTACGGCTTGATTGGCGTGTTGTTATTACTTTCAGCAGTGATGTACTTTTTTGACCGCAAAGATGCCAAGCAAATTATCGAGCTAACGGTGTGGGATGCAAGCGGCACATCCGTGCAATACCAGGTTTATAAGGAAGACTATGCTGAGGGTATATTCACCACCATTGACGGCAAGCAAGTGCGCTTGGCGCAAACTGATCGTGTGGAGATATCAGGCCAATAATGTTCAGGCTTGACCCTACTTTATTGCGGCGCTGCTTGGTAACCTCGGTGCTGATTGGCCTAAGTGTGCTGGTCGCGCTGTATTCGCGCGCCGGCGGTGATTTTGAATCTTTGCTGCCTTTGTTAATCTCGGAGTACCTTTCGCCGGTTTTACCTGAAGTGAAAAATGGTGAGCTGTGGCGGTTGGTCACCCCCATCTTTGTGCATTTTGGTTTAATGCATATCGTATTTAATTCCATCATGATGTTTCAGTTTGGCAGCATCATCGAGCCGCGCTTAGGCGGGCTAAATTTTTTAGTTATCGTGCTGTTGATTGCAGTGTCGTCGAATGTCGGCCAGTATTTATATGCTGGCCCCGCTTTCGGCGGTTTGTCGGGCGTGGTATATGGCTTGTTCGGCTATTTTTGGATGTCCAGCCGTTATAACCCGCGCTTTGGGGCGCGTATTAATCCCAGTGCAGTGAAAATATTACTGGGCTGGTTTGTGCTGTGTTGGTTTAATTTCTTTGGTTTGCTAGGCGATCAAGCCTTAATCGCTAACGTAGCCCACACAGTGGGCTTGGTGGTGGGTATGTTGCTAGCCTTATTTGCCGCTAGAACTTATCTTTTTGGTGAAAAGAGAAACGGATCAGTTGTGCAGCGCAAGCGATTTTAACGAGCTTACCCTGCGCGTACTCTGCTAGAAAAACAACTGTAATTCAAGCTGGATGTAGTCATTGTCTTTAAAACCGAAGCTGCGATTTTCTGGGTCAATATCGCCAAATATTTGGCCTTCAATGCTCAACTTTGCATCAGTCAGCACCCGGCGTGAGCCCTCCACTCGCAGGCTAGTAGACTCATCGTCTAAATCGACAAAGCCGCCCACTAATAAGGCCGTGTCGACCTCATCATTAAAAGCCAGACGCGTGCCAATAAACACATCATTTTGCAACAGCACGTTTGTTGCATCATCGCGACTGTCTTGGTGCAGCTCAAGCAGCACGCCAGTGTCGAGCACGCCGTCTCTCAAGCCGAAAAAGGTGTACTCAAGGCCAGCGACAGCAGCGGAATAGCTACCACTGCTTTGCTCATTGTTTAGTGCCTCGAGCTTCCATAACCAAGCTTCCTTGGTGTATTGTGCATCCACGCTCCATTGCTGCATTTGTGCATAATAAGGCAAGAAAACGCTGCCAGCTTCATTGCCTGGAATAAAGCTCGGCTCGCGTGAAGTGCCATCAAAATAAGCCACACCGTAGTCCAAGTCGCCAGCATAGCCACTTAGACGTAGGGCGTAATCAACGTGATTATCACCGTCGTCGGATTGAAACTGTGCCTTATCGTCATCAATTGGTAAGCCTAAATAAAAGCGACTATCTGGCCCTAAAAAAGCGCGCTCCCTAAAACCAGGCAATGCAAAAAACTCCAATGTGCTTTGCTCAAACAGGCGACTAACACGCAGCATCGGTTGTCCCAGCTTGTCTTCGCCATCAATACCTTCCAGTGCGTCGGTTTGATTAATTACATCAACTAAATGGTTTGACTCCGCCACACCCCAAAACACCTTCCCAATACCCGCTTGCACCTCCCAGTTATCAAAGGCATGCAAATAGTTTAGCTCGCGGATGTCGGTGTGGTTGCGCTCATCATCGCGTTGATCCCAGCTTACAAAGGGCTGAAAGACAAAGGTGCCGTTGCCGCTTTTGGTGTTGTGGGTTAGGCGTGTTTGCAAGTTTAAACCAAGCCGCTGATCGGCGGCATCACTGTTGTCTGAGCTATTAAAGGCTTGCCCAATAATGGCCAGCTCGGTGTTGGTTTCAACCGCCGGCACCGCAAGGCTAAGCGGTAGCAGCGCAAACAAGATAAGTGTAGATAAACGGTTCATGATCTATGACTTTGGTAATAAATATTAATTTTACAGCAGGCGTTGTAAGGAGTTTTTGCTAAAGTCCTTGTCGCTTAAGCCCGTGCTAAATTCATAATTCGTCCAATTAAGTGTGGTCTTCTTGCCTGTCTGATGATTTTGCATCAAAAAGGTGTCAGCGCGCCAAAAGCCACCAGGATATTCATTGTATCCCTTGAAGTCTAAAGTCTTTAACAGCTTTTCTTTGCGGTCATAAAACTCAATTTTAATTGCGCGATAATGCTCTTTATCCATCCACACAATTTGCTTGGTATAGCCTGAGTTCTCATAAGCAGGGTAGCGTTCTATTACTGTGCATTCATAGCCTTCGCCGCAAACTTCGTCACGTAAATACTTGTAAGTGTATTTTTCGATTTCCTGTGAGCCTAAATCTTCAAAAGCAAATTCGCTGCCCATAAATGGACCGGACTTGTTTTTAGATGAAATGCGCTTTACACGTTTCACGGCTGGCAAGTATAGCCATTGGTCGTCAGGATCAAGGCCGTGGGTAAACGTCAGCATCGCAGTCCCACGCACATCACGTGGTTCTTTAAATAAAGATAAGCCTTTGTCGCCGTCGCCTTGGACTTCAAGGTTACGTGATGTGACTTTGCGGATGCTTTGTTTGCCGGCACGATTTTCTAAAACCATTTCCATGTCGGCGGTAAAATCACCCCAGCCAGTGTCGCGCTCGTCAGCCGCAGTAATGATTGCAAGGCCTTTCTCTTCGGGTGTTTCGCTATATACATTGGTCGTAAATGCGGCCAACGAGCAGGCAAGCACTAAAGTTTGGATAGATTTGTTTAACATAATAATTCCTCGGTTAAGCAGGGTTAGCAGCCATTTTATTGTTGGCTGCTGGTTCGTTTTGTAGCCAGCTGTCAAAACGGATCAGCAGAGCTGGCAATAATAGAAAATCAACAAACAAGGCGAGGGCGACAATGGCTGACACCATCAAGCCCATTTGGCCATTGGGTAAAAATGCCGATGTGGAGATAACCATAAAGCCTGCGATAAGCGCTAGTGAGGTGGTCCACAGTGCCATGCCGACGGTTGAAAAGGCATAGCGTACAGCATTGATTGCATCTAGGCCTTGTTCTCGGCGGGCACGTAAATATTTGGTCATAAAGTGCACTGTATCATCCACCACAATGCCGAGCGTCATGGCGGCTACGACGGAGAGGCTTAGGCCGACCTCACCATCCACCAAACCCCACACACCAAAAGCCATTGCAGCAGGGGCGATATTGGGAATTAAAGTCAGCAAGCCATAGCGGAACGACCCAAGCGTAAAAATCATGATTAATGACACTGCCAGCAAAGCCAGAGCGGTGCCGACCAACATGCTTTTTATGTTGCGCATGGCAATATGCGAAAACATCAGGGTTGGGCTGGCGCCTAAGGTAGTCAGCTTAGGTGTGTTTTCTTGCATCCAAGCATCAATACGTTTTTCTAAGGCTAAAGTGTTTTTGGTCGTTAGCGTCTCTAGTGTGATGCTCAAACGTGTGCGCTGTTTTTCGATGTCAATTTGGTTATTTAAGTCGAGGCCATAAGGCAATGACATTTCATACAACAGCAAGTACTGCGCCGCCATTTCACGTTCTTCGGGCAAGCTATAGTAGTTGGTGTCATCCCCGTTCATGCTGCGGTTCACCCGCTTAAAGATGTCTGTTAAAGAGCTGACGTGAATCACTTCGGGCTGGGTACGTAGCCATTGGCTGAGCTTTTCCACATTGGCTAAAAATGCAGGGTCTGAAATAGCCCCGCTTTCTTGCCCGTCTAAAGAAAACTCGATTGAGTAAATGCCGGTCATGTTCTTGACCACAAAATCGGTATCATTGCGAAACTCGATGCTATCGTCAAAATAGTTAACAAACACATCGTTTACTTCATTTTTAGGAATAAAGGCAATGGTTGCGATGATCGTGGCTGACACAGCAACCATTAACAAGCGCCGCTTCGCGATCACCCATTCAGCAAACCTGGCCATGGTGGCACTGCCAATAGCCGGTTTTGGGTTGGCTTTAGCAGGTAATAAAGTGGTGAGCGCAGGCAGTAAAGTGACAGAATAAAACCAAGCAAACATGACGCCGATCGCCGAAATGTTGCCCAAGTCACGAAAAGGTGGAGCCTCACTAAAGTTGAGTGATAAAAAGCCAATTGCAGTCGTTGCCGAAGTGAGCAAGACAGGACTGAAATTAATGCGTATAGACTCAGCCATTGCGCCCGTTTTATCCAGCCCATCCACACGTTTTTGTAACCAGTTAGATAATATGTGTACGCAGTCTGCCACAGCCAAGGTCAGAATAATGGTAGGCGCGGACATCGCCGGAGGCGTCAGCCGTATGCCCATCCATCCAGCCACACCCATCGCAGAAATAATCGACACCAGCACGGTTATAAAAGTAGCCACGGTGCCACTAAAACCACGCAATTGTAAAAATACTAAAAGTAAGATGACTCCAAAAGCCAAGGGGATCAGGCGGCTTATATCACTCATGGATGCCTCCTGAAACGAAGCATTAAGCATTACAATGCCGGTTAAATAGGGCTTTAAGTCAGGATAGGTATCGTAGATGTATTGGCGCAGCTTGCGTACATGTGCAACGACTTCAGGATTTTCTTTGGTCTCATCTAAGCCAGGTAGTTCTACCGTGATATTAATCGCGGCGATGTGGCCTGACTCCGAAATTAAGCGGTGCACCAGCAACGGCTCGTTGATGGCAATGTTTTTGATGTCAGTTAAATCGGTATCGCTTAATGTGCTGGCCTCTTCATATAACACACCGACTACAAGGTCGTCTTCTTCGGCTGTGGTATGTTGATAGTTAGAGATCGAATCAACGCGAATAGAGTAGGGCGTTTGCCAAGCGCGCTCAGTAATATCGGCAATCGCCGCTAAGGTAGATGGTTTAAAGACTTTGCCATCATCTGGTGCCAATGCAATCAATACATTATCGTTTTTGGTGTAAGTGTTTTGCAGGCCCTCAAAAGCGGTTAAGTGCGGGTTGTCGCCATCGAAAAACACGCGATAATCGTTGGTGAAACTCAGGTTCTTCGCACCAAAAGCGGCAGCAAAAACGACTAATAAAGCAACAATGAGCGTGAGTACTCGATTTTGTGTGACCCACTTTCCCCAGTTCGTGGCAAGTTGTTCCATGATTTTATCTCTTAAATATAATTTCTGTGTCAGGTAAGCTTGTTTTCGGGCAACGGCAATGGGTTCAATCGCAGTTGCTGTAAGTAATTAATTAGTGGACTGCCGTATTGCATTAAGGCATTAACATTGCCCGCACTTTTGGCTAGCCCCATAATCCCGTGCAAGGTGGCGCTGACGAGCATTGAAAGATCCTCGGTGTCCACACTTTGGCTAACTGTGCCCGCCGCTTGGCCACGCTTAAAGGCCTCGGCCATCGCAGTGTGCTTTCTATTGCGTAAAGCATCAATATGCTTACGAAAGTCGGTGTCTAGAGGTGACATTTCTTGCGCAAAGCTGTCAAACGGGCAGCCTAATCGCACATCATCATCAGTCATTCGGTTCTTGGTCGCGAGCAAGCTGGTCAACAAGGCCCCAATGGGATCTTTAGTGTTAGCAAGAGGCTCAATAAAGGACTTATCTATGTACTCGGCATATATTTCATCGAGCAAGGCTTCGCCGATGGCATGTTTGCTTGGAAAATAATGGTATAGGGCACCTTTGGTTACTCCTGCTAAATTGATAATTTTTTGAATACTGGCGGCTTGGAAGCCATTTTCATGCGTCTCTTTAAAGGCGGCATACAAAATGCGCTCACGTGTGTCACTAAGGTCAACTTGATACCAAGTGAGCCAATTTGATTCTTCAGTACGAAGTTGTTGAGCTGGATATTTTTGCATGAGTAAATTATATACCGACCGATCGGTATGTCAACAAATAAATAATAATATTGTTAGTGATACTTAAGAAAAAAATTTCTTTGGTTTTGAAATACTTACCCAGAACCAACAAGTAGACTTGCTCGTACTGTAAGTATTTTAATGAGGAAAAGCTGCGCCGAAGCTGTAGTTATAAAGGGTTGATCTGTATTTGATTAATGCGCGTACTCAGAATGCGGCGTCAGTCGATACATAAATTCGAGTGCCGCCTAAATCGCCTAAACCATAAGCTGCGTCAATACGCAGTTCGGTGCCGACCCAGGATTTAAACTTCCAGCGTAGCCCAAGGCCCACGCCATACTCAAAATCAAGATCAGTGATGTCGCCGATTTTGTCGTAGGCGTTGCCAAAGTCAAACAGCAAGGCACCGCGCACGTTTTCCTTGCCGAAAATAGGGCGTAAGTATTCGGTGTTAACTAAGAAAAATGCATCGCCTTCTAATGTCTCACGAGCAAAGCCGCGCAGTGATTGGGCGCCGCTAAGGTCGTAGATCGGATCACCAAATACCGATTTATCGCCGGAGGCAATCTGCACTTGGTAATTAAAGTTGGTGTGCGGGACGCTGCCCACGGGTTGATAGCGACGAAAAAAAACGCTCTGGTGCAAATAGTCCACATCCGAGCCTAAGCCTTCATTGGCTTGCTCAAGGCGAATGCCATAAACCTGCCCATCGCGGCTGTATAAGTTGTCTTGCACTTTGGTGTTCACGGCACTGGCTTCTAGACTGACGACGGTGGCATCGAAAAACAAACTTTCATCGCCGCTTAAATATTTATGGTCATAGTGAGTAAAGCGTGCGCCAAGCTTCACGTGCAAGCCTTGACTGGCGCCTTGTTTGCCAAACCAGCGACCAAAGCCGCCGCCGATGGAAGCTTTATTACGTTCAAATTCGCCAGTGGCGCCATCGCGCTCTTCATCAATGCCAACGTTTAGGGCGTTCACATCAAAAAATGAAGAAAAGCGAGTGCCTACAATACGCGGATAAACAAACTTAAAACCCAAGCGCACTTCTTTGTCTTTGCTAGCGTCGTCAAACTTTTTTTGTGCAACCGTTAATTTAATGCGCTGATTTAGGCCGTTGTAGTTGTTTTCGCGCCAATCAGCGCCTAGGGTGATATCGCCATCACCGTTGCGGTTGAGGCGCGGCAAGATGTACCAGTCGTGCTTCTTTTCTTTGACAGTGATATTAAGCACCGGTTGCTCAGCGCTTTGGTTTAATGCCACTTCCACTTTTTCAAACAGACCTAAAGCCATGATGGCTTGACGGCTTTTTTCAGCGTCTTCGTCGGTAAATGTGGCGCCATTCGCAGGTATAGTGACTTCTTGTGCGATGATGCGATCATCCGTTTTAGTATTACCGCTGATTGCTAATTCAAGGGAGCCGGCAGCAAAAGAGCCTGAAGAGGCCATGAGCAATAAGCTTAAGGCGCCCGCCTTTAAAGAACTTAATAAGTGCTGATTCAAGAGTCCTAAGCCCGATTTTGAGCGCGTCGCACTAGTGCGATGCCGATTAATATAAGAAACAAAGCGACCCATATTCTAGCGCTGATCGCTTCGCCCATAAATAATACACCAATTAAGCTACCGATTAGCGGGATGATGTAATTAACCTGTGAAAAACTAGTGGCACCAATTCTACGAACTAAATGAAAGTATAACAAGCTGGCAAGTGCGGTGGGGAATAGGCCCAAATACGCTACCGGCAGTAGGGTTTGTGCATTCCACGGCACGGCGAGCGGGGATTCAAACATAAAAGCCAGTGCAGTGCTGACAGCTGCGGCCACCACCATCGCGCCGGTTGCAATTTGTTGTGTAGGCTGAGTGACATTACGGCGCACGAAAATGGTGACAGACGCATAAGACACAGCACCCGCAATGGCCGCCGCCTCACCAAGGGTATTACTGATCTTGCCTTGCAAGGCAGAGACCCCTACCAAGGTAAGTAACCCAGCAAAGCCAAAACTGATGCCAACAAGGGTGAGTGGTTTAAACCTTTCGTCTCTCAAAAAAAAGTGTGCCAAGATGACAGTGAAAATTGGCATTACTCCCATTAATATCGCTGCTATCGAGCTATCGATATAAATTTCACCCCAGCTAATCAATGCAAAAGGCACGGAATGCCCCAAGACACCCACCACTAAGTAATGCCATAAGGATAGAGGACTAAAATCGAGTTTGACTCTTTTTATCAAACAAAGCCATGCCAACAACATGATCGCAGCCAAAACAATGCGCCCGGCAACCAGAGTCAATGGGCCCATTTGTAGCACGCCTACTTTGATCATGCTAAATGAAGAGCCCCACATAAGCGCCAACAAAAACAGCACGCAATAATCTTGGAAACTAGTGGTGGTGGTGCGCAAAAGAAAGTTCGATTTAAGGTTAATTCTTAGCGCTGCGGTTAAACGCTATTCCTGTGTGCACTTAATGCTGTGTGCACTTATTGATCGCGAAGTATAGCCGATTTAATTAGTTTTAAGAATGCGCAAGCGTAATTTGCCT
>CALIFM010000086.1 GCA_938021685.1 uncultured Gammaproteobacteria bacterium
AGGTGATGTAAAGTTGTCAAAATTAATTGGTTTATTCACACGTGATAATGAACCAAGTGAGCCGAAATTAAGCTCTTTTGACCCAGCGCGCTATACTAAGCAAAGCACGCAAACAGGTGAGTTTACCGTGCATGGCGTGGGTAATTTAAAAACACAAATTGCCAAATGCTGCTTACCGGTGCCAGGCGAGCAAATTGTTGGCTTTATTACTCGCGGTCGTGGTATTTCGATTCATAAGCGAGGTTGTTCTAATATGTTGCATTTGCCTGAAGAGGATCATGCACGATTGATTGATGTAAGCTGGGGAGTTGGTGAAGAGACGAGTTTTGTAGCTAACATCAATATCACCGCCTATAATCGGTCTGGCTTGCTTAATGATGTCACTAAAACTTTAAGCGATACCAATATCCAAATTCAAAAAGCAGCACTGGATGTGCAAGAAGAAGACTCGATTGTGCAGTTAAGCTTAGCGATAGAGGTGAGTGACATTGGCAATTTAAACAAGGCGCTGACGAAGGTAAAGCTGATCCCCAATGTGTTAGAAGCATTGCGGGTGGTGACTTGATTAAAGCACTAGCGACTTTCATGACTACTAAGACGACTGCTCACCCAAATCCAGATCAAGTAACTGCGGTCATATTAGCAGGTGGGCAAGGCAGGCGCATGGGTCAGCAAGACAAGGGGTTGCTGATGGTTGGAGGACAAACGTTAGTCAAAAGAATCATTGCTTGTTTGCTGCCGCAGTGCGCGGGCATTATCATCAATGCTAATCGTAACCTACAACGTTATGAGGAATACGGATATTCTGTTGTGAGTGATCAGCATACTGGTTTTCAGGGGCCTTTAGCAGGTATCTACACCGCTATGCTAGCCTGTGAAACCCCTTGGTTGGTAACCGTGCCGTGTGATGCGCCGTATGTGAGTGCGCATTACGTTCAAGCATTATGTGATGCGATAAGGCAGAGTAAAGTTTCGCCGCGCATTGCCGTAGCACGCGACGCGCAACGTTTGCAACCGGTGCATGCCTTGATTGGTTGCCATTTACATTCCGATTTAGCTGACTATTTGAGTGCCGATGGGCGTAAAATAGACCGTTGGTATCAACAGCACTCTATGGTTGAAGTGGATTTTTCTGACCACGCAGCTTTATTTGAAAACGTCAACACACCAGCCCAGCTCACTGCCTATGAACGAAGCTTGTCCGCACGCAATGCAGATTGAATTTGCGGTGCCAGTATTGGGCTTGTGTGCATATAGCGGCACGGGTAAAACGCATTTGTTGCGCCAGCTTTTGCCACTACTGCGTGCGCAGCAACTGCGCGTAGGTGTCGTCAAGCATGCTCACCACAATTTTGAAATTGACCATGCTGGCAAAGACAGCGCGGTATTGCGCGAAGCCGGAGCAAGCCAAATGGCGATTGCTTCCAATAATTGCCTAGCTTTTATCGAGGATCGCGATATATCTGCACCTGCCCCGAGTCTGCAACAGGCATTAGCTTTGCTGCAGCCAGAGCGCTTAGATATGGTGATTGCCGAGGGTTTTAAGCAAGCGGCTATAGATAAAATTGAGTTGCATCGTCCAGCTTTGGGTGCAGATTTAATGTGTAACACAGATAAGCACGTGATTGCTTTGGCGACAGACACATCCGTTAAGCCAGCGCGCCACGTGACACAGCTTGATTTAAATGATGTGCCACAAATTGGTGTCTTTATTGCTCAATGGTATGAGCAGGTAAAAGGGCGAGCCGCTGAGAAGATTGCTAAGCCTTAAGTGCTCGAAGCTTTGATAATGAGCCCAGAAATCACTATTAACTCTGTGCAGTTAACCCAAGCTAGTTTGCCGCGTACTGCACAGGTGCAGGCAGTTGATCAAAAGGGTGAGCGGCGGGCAGGTGAAATTGCACAAGAGAGACCCTTAACTCTGTATCTTGATAAGCAGGAATTAGTAACTGTGATGACCATTGGTGCAGAGCCAGAGTTGTTGGCGCTAGGCTGGCTTAAAAATCAGCGCATTATTGAGCGTGTGCAGCAAATAAAAGCGGTGCAAGTGGATTGGGAAACTGAATCTGCCGTGGTGGTGTCACAGCTCGAGCAGAGCGTAAAGACCTCAGATTTGGGTAAAAAAACCGTAACTACTGGTTGTGGGCAGGGCACGATGTATGGTGATTTGATGGATTATGTCAGCCACTTGACTCTACCCAAGGTGACCCTGAAGCAGTCGATGATTTATGCTTTGTTAGCGCGCCTTGCAAGTCATAATGAAATATATAAGCGAGCAGGAGCGGTGCACGGCTGTGCTTTATGCGTTGGCGATGAGATTATAAAATTTGTGGAAGATGTTGGGCGGCATAATGCAGTGGATGCGTTGGCAGGGCATATGCTTTTACACGAGCTAAAAGGCGACGATATAATATTCTATACCACCGGGCGGCTAACATCAGAGATGGTGATTAAAGTGGCCTTGATGGGAGTGCCGATCTTATTGTCTCGCTCTGGTATTACCCAGATGGGGCTGGACATTGCGCAGCAATTGGGTGTGGTATTAATTGCCCGCGCGAAGGGTAAGCATTTTTTGGTTTACCACGGAGAAAAACAAATTGAGTTTGATCAGGTGTAGAAATGCGGGTGAGGTTTGTGTATTTGATTCGTGCATTATTTGTATTTAACGGCGCTTATTGTGTGCTTAAAATTGAGAACTGATGTAAAATCTCGATTCAACTTAAATAACATTTAGTAAACCAAGAGGATGCCAAAAAAACGGCTAAAAATACAAGTATTACATGGCCCTAACTTAAACTTGCTGGGCGTACGCGAGCCTGATGTTTATGGCAAGGCTACTTTGCTTGATATTAATACGACACTTGAAGCGCAAGCTAAAAAACATGCTGTCGGATTGCAATTCTTACAAAGCAATGCAGAGCACGAGCTAGTGGAAGCAGTGCAGCAAGCGCGTGAAGATATAGACTTCATTATCATCAATCCGGGTGCATTTACCCATACCAGTATTGCTTTGCGCGACGCTTTTGCTGCCGTGCCAGTGCCATTTATCGAAGTGCACCTGTCGAATGTGCATGCGCGTGAAGAATTTCGGCATCACTCTTATCTAGCGCCGTTGGCACACGGTGTGATTATGGGTTTAGGCGCTCAGGGTTATTCTTTGGCGCTAGAAGCCGCCATTGCAGAACTTAATAAATAAAACTAGAACTTTACAATAGAGAGGTTTTTGTGGATTTACGCAAAGTAAAAAAACTGATTGAACTGCTAGAAGCATCACAGTTATCAGAACTAGAAATTACTGAAGGAGAAGAAAGTATTCGTATCAGCCGTAACGGCGGCGCAGCAGCGCCAGCGCAATATACTGCAGCACCCGTTGCCGCCACGCCGACAGCGGCTGCCCCAGCTGTTGAAGCTGGCCCCACAGCTACGGCTACCGGACACGAAGTGGAATCACCTACTGTAGGCACCTTTTATTCGCGCTCAAGCCCAGACTCGGAGCCATTCGTTAAGGTGGGTGATGACGTTAAAGTGGGTACTACTTTATGCGTGGTAGAAGCGATGAAGACGTTCAACGAAATACAGTCAGATAAAGCAGGTAAGGTGCTACAAATTCTGAAGTCAGACGGCGAGCCGGTTGAGTTTAGCGAAGCCTTGTTTGTGATTGGTTAAGCCTAGGGCGCGATAATGATTAAGAAATTAGCCATTGCTAATCGAGGTGAAATTGCGCTGCGTATTATGCGTGCTTGCCGCCAGCTGGGAATCAAATCAGTGGCTTTACATTCCAGTGCTGATCGCAACGCAAAGTACGTCAAGCTTTCAGATGAGTCAGTATGTATTGGCCCGCCGCCAGCCTTAAACAGTTATTTAGATACCTCAGCAGTGATTGCCGCAGCCGAAGTGACTAGCGCGGACGCTATTCACCCAGGTTATGGTTTCTTGTCCGAAAATGCTGATTTTGCAGAGCGTGTAGAGAACAGCGGCTTTATTTTCGTGGGCCCTAAGGCCGATAGTATTCGTGTTATGGGCGACAAAATCTCGGCAATTCAAGCGATGAAGGCGACTGGCGTGCCCTGTGTGCCGGGCTCGGATGGGCCGTTGGATGTATCAAAACCCAAGGTGATCGAAGCAATGGCCAAGGAAATTGGCTTGCCGGTTATCATCAAAGCAGCCGGCGGCGGAGGCGGGCGGGGTATGCGCGTGGTGGAAAAGCAAAGCGATTTGATTTCATCCATCAAGCTAACCCAGCAAGAAGCAGCAGCAGCGTTTAATAATGAAGTGGTGTACATGGAAAAGTTTCTTACCAAGCCACGTCATGTTGAGATCCAAATCTTAGCCGATCAACACGGTAATGCGATTCACTTAGGTGACCGTGATTGCTCAATGCAGCGCCGCCACCAAAAGGTGATTGAAGAGGCGCCTGCACCTGGCATAAGTGATGCACTGCGGCAAAAAATTGGTAAGCGCTGCGCCGAGGCGGCCAAGGCGATCAATTATCGTGGAGTTGGCACCTTCGAGTTTTTATACCAAGATGGCGAATTTTATTTCATTGAAATGAACACGCGTATTCAAGTGGAGCACCCGGTGACTGAAATGATTACCGGTGTTGACCTGATTAAAGAGCAATTGTTAGTGGCTGATGGCCATGAGTTGCGTTTAAAGCAAAAAGACGTTCAGTTCAATGGGCATGCGATTGAGTGTCGTATTAATGCTGAAGATCCGGAAACCTTTTTACCTTCGCCTGGTGAAATAACGCAATACCATATGGCTGGTGGCCCCGGTGTGCGGGTTGATTCACATGCATATACGCATTATGTGGTGCCGCCGTATTACGATTCGATGGTCGGCAAATTGATTGCGCATGGTGCCACGCGTGAAGAGGCGATCGCTAGAATGCAGGGTGCTTTGCAAGAAATGGTGGTAGACGGTATTAAAACTAATTTGCCGCTGCACATGGAATTACTGCAAGATCGCGGCTTTGTAGAGGGCCAACAAGATATCCATTATCTAGAAAAAAAGTTAGGGCTTAGTCATTAAAAAATGACAGATAATTGGCAACAATTAAGCCTGAGTGCACCGCTTGAAGAGGTGGGGGCGTTGATATCCTTGTTGGAAGATAATGGGGCGCAAGCAATTACCCAGCAGAATGCGCGTGAAGACTCATATTACGATTTAGCTAGCCCCGGTGAGCCACAATGGCAACATCAGAAAATCACGGCTTTGTTTGAGCTAAATGATATGACCGATGGCTTGTTGATTGAGTTACAAACCGAGCCTAATTTAGTGCGTGATTTATCGATTGAGCAATTGATCGATCAGGATTGGCAAACTCAGTGGCAAGATCAGTATCAGGCAATGGAAGTGGCTTCGGATTTATGGATTTGCCCTAGCTGGATTGATCAGGTTTTTCCTAGACAGGCTACTGTCATTAAAATTGACCCTGGCTTGGCCTTTGGCACGGGTACTCATGAAACCACGCAGCTGTGTATGCAAGCCTTGAATGACCTAGATCTTGATGATGCTAATGTCTTGGATTACGGCTGTGGTTCTGGTGTGCTTGGCATAGCGGCGATCAAGTTGGGAGCAAAGCAGGCAATTGGGGTGGATATTGATCCAAAAGCAGAAGTGGTTGCTGTCCAAAACAGCTCAGCTAATAGAGTTCGAGGGCAATTTATTATTGAATCGGCTGCACAAGCAGTTAAGCGTAATTATCAGGTGGTGGTGGCCAATATTTTGGCAAGCGCCTTGATTGAGTTATCAGCCAGCTTAACAGCTGCACTTGAGCAGCGAGGCACCTTGATTCTATCGGGCATTTTAGAGCACCAAGCACAGTCTGTGATAGACCATTATGCACAAGACTTCGAATTTGCTTCATTACAACGCAACGAATGGGTGGCTTTAGTGGGGAAAAAGATATGATTGTAGCTCAGTGCCCAAACTGCAGCGCGCGTTACAAAGTGGATCAAGCTATGGTGGATTCACATGGTGGCTTGTTTCGTTGCGGAAAATGCCGTCATAAATTTAATGTTAAAGACGATCATAAAGACGGTCTCGAAAAAGAGAGAAGGGAGCCAATGCTACACCCTGGTAGTGAAGCTGATTCGGCAGAGAGCGTTGATTCTGATGCTAATCAGTCACAGGATCAGGTGTCATCAAATGACAGTTCGTTATCTGTATCTGATACAGGTCTCGCATCAAGCGATACCAAGCCTAATGAAATTGATGAGCCCCAATTTCCATCAGAGCAGGCTAAGCAGGGGGGCGATGATAATATCGTTTTTAATCAGTATGACTCAGCCGATGAAGATTTATTTGAGCCAAAGCTAGATGCTGAGCGAAGTGCATCACAAAGCGCGTTGCAATCATCAGATTCCGCCCCTCGTTCTGCTTTATCTGCGGAAGAGGCTGATGCCGATGAGGTGCATATAGAGATTGGCGATTCTTCGGATGATGATAGCACCAATGGAACTAGCAAAGCAGTCAATCAAAATAGTGATAAAAGTGCATTTGATGAATTGGATGAGGGAAGTGACTTACCAAACTTGACGATTGATGAACACTTAGAAGGTGACGATGGGTACGAACCGGACCACTCATTGAGCATTTTAGATGATGTGGAAGAAGAGCAAGTACAAAGTGGTTTTGGCTTGGTATGGGGAGGGATGAAGTCAGCAATCGCATTGCTGTTTTGGTCTATCGTTGTGCTGTTGCTGCTGGGGTTGTTAGCATTGCAGTTTAAATCTAAATTGAGTCCTTCTTTGCAAGAAAAATTGATGAATAACCCAATCAGCAATGTTGTGTGCAATTACGTAGAGTGCCAACGTGCCGTACGTAGTAGTGAGGAGCTCGAGGTAGTGGTATCTCGCATGGATTTAGATGTGTCGCCTACCGAGCCTTTAAATGTGTCGTTATTTATTCTGAACAATGCGCAGACTGAGCAAAACTACCCAATAATTAAGTTAAGTTTGAAAAATTCACAAGCTGAAACGGTTGGTCAGCGCTTTCTTCGTCCTGAAGATTATTTGAGTGAGCCAGACCGAGAAATTTTGCCTGGCAGCATTGGCAAAGTGGTATTAAAGTTAACTAACCCACCTAACGGCGCAGTGGGTTATGAAGTGAATTTAGAATAAGCGCATGAACATTGGTTCACATGCCTTGGATAATCCAGTTATATTGGCACCCTTGTCCGGTATAACCGACTACCCTTTTCGACAGGTGGCGCGTAAATACGGTGTTGGAATGACAGTGTCCGAAATGGTGGCATCCGCTGAGCAACTGCGTGATTCAAAAAAAAGCACCTTGCGACGCATTAAAGCTAATGAAGACGGACCTATTGCGGTCCAGCTAGTTGGCAATGACCCCAAGCAAATGGCAATGGCTGCGCAATACAATGTGGAGCAGGGTGCAAAAATCATTGATATCAACATGGGCTGTCCAGCTAAAAAAGTGCTTAAGAAAGCAGCCGGTTCGGCCTTATTAGAAAACGAGGGTCTGGTAGCGGATATTTTAGAAGCCGTGGTGAATGCAGTGGATGTGCCGGTGACGTTGAAAATCAGAACTGGAATTGATCCAGAGCATAAAAATGGTATTAAAGTTGCGCAGTTAGCAGAACAAGCAGGTGTGCAAAGCTTGGCAGTGCATGGCCGTACTCGAGCTTGTAAATTTAATGGACAAGCAGAACATAGTACCCTCGCACAGATCAAGCGCGCAGTACGTATTCCAGTCGTCGCCAATGGTGATATCGATAGTTTGACTAAAGCGCAAGCAGTGGCAAAGCAAACTAAGGCTGATGCAATCATGGTAGGCCGCGCAGCGTTAGGTAGACCATGGTTTTTGCAGCAGCTTGCTACTGCATTTGAAAATGGTCTCGCCGTTGCACCTTGTGTAAATGCGTATCAAACACCACCTTTGGCTGAGCAACAAGCCACTTGTTTGTGGCATTTGGACATGATGTTTGCCTACTACGGTAACTTTGCTGGTGTGCGCATTGCGCGTAAGCATGTGCGTTGGTATTTAAAGGAGTATGCTGCTAATAACGCATTTTTGGCAGCATCGCTAAAAACTATCACTAAGCTTGAAAGGCCAGATGATGTGTTACAACAGGTGGGGTGGTTTTATGCGCAAATTGATGATGCGCCGCGCTTGGTTGCTTAATAGCCTTACTAGACCATGAGTGATTCAAAAGCATTAAGCCTGTCCCAGTCGGTTGAGGAGGCTTTGGCGCAATACTTTGCTAATCTAAACGGCGAGGTGCCGACCAGCTTGCACAAAATGGTGCTGGCAGAGGTTGAGCGGCCGCTGATCGAATCAGTGATGAAGCACGTGGGTGGTAATCAAACGCAAGCAGCAGAAATGTTGGGTATTAACCGAAACACTTTGCGCAGTCGCTTAGAGTTATTTGAATTGCTAGATTAGCGCGTTTCATTATTTCTTTTGTACGTTTCTCTTTCTTTATTATTTGCTCAGCTTGAGCTTGTCTATAACCTGCCATGACACAAGTAAAAATTGCCCGCGCACTGATTAGTGTATCCGATAAAAACCAGTTGATACCGTTTGCAAAATCTTTGCACGCCTTAGGGGTGGAAATTTTATCTACTGGCGGCACTGCAGCGGCCTTAAAGGCTAAGCAGGTCGAGGTTATAGATGTGAGTGAATATACTGGTTTTCCTGAAATGATGGATGGCCGAGTTAAAACTCTGCACCCAAAAATTCATGGTGGTATTTTAGGACGGCGTGGGATTGATGATGCTGTGATGCAAGCACATCAGATTGCACCGATTGATTTGGTCGTGATTAATCTTTATCCATTTCTTAAGACAGTGGCGGACCCAGATTGCGTGTTAGACGATGCCATCGAAAATATCGACATTGGCGGACCAACAATGTTGCGTGCAGCAGCTAAAAACCATCAAGATGTCGCCGTGGTGACCGACCCTGATGATTATAATGCGGTAATTAAAGAGCTGCAAACAAACAAAGGTAAGGTGAGTGCTGCAACACGCTTTGCCTTAAGCGTGAAAACCTTTGAGCACACGGCTGCTTATGATGGTGCGATTGCTAATTATTTGGGTGCGGTGGAAAGTGGTAAGAAGGTAGCCTCTTTTGCGCGTACTTTTAATGAGCAGGTGCGGCTAAAACAAACCATGCGTTACGGTGAAAACCCGCATCAACAGGCGGCATTTTATGTTCAAAGCACGCTTGATGAACCCTGTGTTGCTAGTGCTGAGCAGTTGCAGGGGCGTGAGCTTTCTTATAATAATATTGCCGACACTGATGCAGCCTTAGAGTGTGTTAAGCAATTTGATGAGCAAAGTGCCTGCGTGATTGTAAAGCATGCCAACCCTTGTGGCGTAGCCAGCGCCAGTAGTTTGTTTGAGGCATATGATCAAGCGTATCGCACTGACTCTGAGTCCGCCTTTGGTGGGATTATTGCATTTAATCAGACCTTAGATGAAGTTACAGCCAAGGCCATTGTGGAGCGCCAATTTGTTGAGGTGATAGTGGCTCCAAGCGTGAGTGAAGCTGCACTTGAAGTATTAACCGGCAAGAAAAATATCCGCGTGCTTGCTTGCGGACAATGGCAAGCAGCGTCAGCAAAGCGTTTGGATACCAAGCGTGTGAATGGTGGTTTGTTGGTGCAAGAAGCTGACCAACTGTTGCATGATAAACTGGATGTGGTTACCAAGCGTAAGCCGAGCAAACAAGAAATGGCCGATTTGCTATTTGCTTGGAAGGTGGCCAAATTTGTGAAGTCGAATGCCATTGTTTATGCTAAAGATAGTATGACCATTGGAGTGGGAGCAGGGCAAATGAGTCGTGTTAATTCTGCGCGAATTGCTGCGATTAAGGCCGAGCATGCACAGCTTGAAGTAAATGGAGCTGTGATGGCATCCGATGCTTTTTTTCCGTTTCGT
>CALIFM010000087.1 GCA_938021685.1 uncultured Gammaproteobacteria bacterium
TCAGGCCCGGAAGGGAGCAGCCGCAGCAGTGGATTCGGGTGCTAGGTTCGGCTTGTTGGATCCGCCACCTTCATTAATTTGCTCGGTCATTTTGCTTGGTGCGCTTTTTTTCTCTCAACGTAGTTTTATTACTTAACGACACCTGCCCGCGGCAGAGGGCAATATGAGTTACCAAGTCCTTGCCAGAAAATGGCGTCCGGCCCAGTTTTCTGAGGTTATTGGTCAGCAATATATCGTTACCGCCTTATCCAACGCCTTAGACAACGACCGTGTTCATCACGCTTTTTTGTTCACGGGTACGCGCGGCGTGGGTAAAACTACTTTAGCGCGTATCTTTGCTAAGGCGTTAAATTGCGAAAGCGGCGTAAGTGCCCAACCTTGTGGCGAATGCAGCTCTTGCCAAAGTGTTGCGGCAAGTAATCATATTGACTTGATCGAGGTGGACGCGGCTTCACGCACTAAAGTAGACGATACGCGTGACTTACTAGACAACGTGCAGTATGCACCCACGCAAGGGCGCTATAAAGTATACTTGATCGACGAAGTGCACATGTTATCTACCCACAGTTTTAACGCCCTGCTTAAAACGTTGGAAGAGCCGCCTGAGCACGTTAAGTTTTTGCTAGCTACTACCGATCCGCAAAAGCTGCCAATGACAATTTTGTCACGCTGCATCCAATTCAGTCTTAATGCGATTGAGCCAGAAGCGATTGCTCAGCAGCTCGAGCATATTTTGACTGAAGAAAGCATTGCGTTTGAACCTGAGGTGCTGCGCCTTATTGCCCGTGCGGCCAGTGGTAGCATGCGTGATGCCTTAAGCTTACTCGATCAAGCTATTGCTTTTGGAAACGAGAATGTGTCGCAAGACGTAATACGCGATATGCTAGGAATGATTGATGCTAGTCAAGTGTATGCCGTGGTGCAGGCTATAGTTGATCAAGACTATGCCGCAGTACAAGCCGTAGTTGGAGCGATGGCTAGTAAGTCTGCTGACTATAAAACGGCTTTGGACGACTTGCTGTCTTTACTTCATGCTATTTCTGTCTACCAGTTTGCGCCGCAGGCGATTGAATGGAAAAATTTAGATACTGAGCAGGTGGCTGAGTTTGCACAACAACTGAGCGCAGAAAATTTGCAGCTTTATTATCAAATTGTGCTACACGGTAAGCGCGACTTACCATTAGCGCCTGATGGACGCACTGGTTTTGAAATAGCGCTGCTACGATTGTTCGCCTTTGCGCCTGGTGGTGCTAATATGAAGCAAAAAGTCACATCAGAAGCGGCACAACGGGTGGCCACCGCACCTGTTATCGGTGCGTCTTCTGCAAAAACATCAGCTCAGGTGGACGCACAAACTCAGGAGCAACCTCAAAGTGAGCAATCTATGCAGGTTCGGCAGTCTGATAATGAATCGAGGCAACCAAAGGAACCAAGCCAGCGAGAGCCTATAGAGCAACCAAGCATCACTGTAGATCATCAAGAAAATTTTAGAGACCTTAATGCCGTATCTAGTGATATTGCTCAGTGGAGCGTGCTAATTAATGCTTGCCAGTTGCAAGGCATGGCGCGTCAATTAGCTTTGCATATGGCCCCGAAAGTCTGCCAAGCTGGGCAGCTGCAGGTGGCTTTAGATAAGCAATATATGCAGTTAAACAGCAATGAGCGCCTTGCCAGCATCGAACAAAAATTGACGCAGCTTTGTGGACAACAAGTAAAAGTTGAGGTTGAGGTAGCTGAAGGAGTTGATGCTCCTACTGCGGCGGCGTTCAATGCGCAACAAGCACAAGAAGCTGCGGTCGAGATGAAGCGCTCTTTTCAAGAAGATCCGACTGTGCAAGAAGTGGTTGCTTTGTTTGATGCAACCGTAGACGTGAATTCGATTAAACCAGTTAAAACCGCAGAAGGCTGAGCAATTAACTGGCTTGGCTGGATGCATGAAATCAAATGAAAGAGGGTAAGTATGAAAGGCTTGGGTGACATGATGAAGCAGGCGCAAGAGATGCAGGCAAACATGAAAAAGGCGCAAGATGAATTAGCGGATATTGAAGTGATTGGTCAATCTGGTGGCGGCATGGTGGAAGTAACCATCACCTGTCGACATGACGTAAAACGTGTGAAGCTAGACCCCGAAATTGTAGGCGACGATATCGAAGTGCTGGAAGATTTGATTGCCGCTGCAGTGAACGATGGCATGCAAAAAGTAGAAGCTACTACTAAAGAGAAAATGGGCAGTTTAACTGCAGGTTTAAATATTCCTGGGCTAAATCTGCCGTTTTAGTATTTGCGCTCATTTTTTGTTACAACGCATTGTATTTATAAAGTATGACAGATTCGCGCTCGGTTGAGCAGCTGCAGCTGTCTTTACAGCGCTTGCCAGGTATTGGGCCTAAATCGGCGCAGCGTATGGCTTTCCACTTGCTTGAGCGTGATCGTGAGGGCGCGTTTTCGATTGCCGATGCAATCAAATCAGCCTTGTCCAAAGTAAGCCACTGCGAGCGTTGCAATAATTTTTCTGAAAGTCCTTTGTGCGCAATTTGCGCTTCACCAAGCCGCGATGAAGCTTTACTCTGTATTGCTGAGACTCCAGCCGATGTAGAGGCAGTGGAGCAGGCCAATGCGTTTCGTGGCATGTATTTTGTATTAATGGGGCATTTGTCACCTTTAGACGGTGTTGGCCCTGAGCAGCTGGGTGTAGAGCGACTACTAAAGCTCGTAGAAAAGGATGAGATAAAAGAAGTAGTGTTGGCCACTAATCTCACTACTGAAGGTGAGGCCACAGCTGATTTCATTGCTGATTTGCTGGCTAATTTCAATGTCAATATAACACGCCTTGCGCGAGGCGTGCCTGTAGGCGGCGAGTTGGAATACATGGATGCTGGCACACTCAATCAAGCGTTTTCAGATCGCCGCGCTATTTAAGCGGCGACGCACAATAGAGAGTACAATAGTGGGTTGGCGATTGAACGTCGACGTATTATATCTGTGCTTGCTTAGTCGCAATTTGCCGCAATGTGTTTATGAATAAAGCTCAATTTGAATTGGTCAGTGATTACGAGCCTGCTGGTGACCAGCCACAGGCTATTGCTGCTATTGAGCGGGGATTGACCAACGGTGAGCTTTTCCAAACTTTGTTGGGTGTGACTGGCTCGGGTAAAACTTTTACCATGGCGAACGTGATTGCCAATACGGGCCGCCCTGCTATTGTGATGGCTCCTAATAAAACGTTGGCAGCACAGCTTTACTCGGAGATGCGTGATTTCTTTCCACGTAACGCGGTGGAATACTTTGTTTCATATTACGACTACTACCAGCCTGAGGCCTATGTGGCAGCCTCGGACACTTTCATCGAAAAGGATTCGTCGGTGAACGATCATATCGACCAAATGCGCTTGTCAGCGACCAAAGCGTTGCTAGAGCGACGCGATGTGGTGATTGTGGCATCTGTGTCGGCAATTTATGGCTTGGGCGATCCTGAGGCTTACCACAAGATGATCTTGCATCTGAATGTAGGGGAGCAGATCGAGCAGCGTGCGATTCTTAATCGTTTGGCGGTGATGCAGTACATGCGTAATGATATCGAGTTGCGGCGTGGCACGTTTCGAGTGCGCGGCGATGTGATTGATATCTTCCCCGCAGAATCAGATAAATTTGCTATTCGGATTGAGCTGTTTGGTGATGATGTTGAATCAATTGTGAAATTTGACCCCTTAACGGGGGTGGTAGATCAAAAGGTATCGCGTATCACCGTTTATCCAAAAAGCCATTATGTGACGCCGCGCGAAACTTTGTTAGGTGTTTTAGAACAGATCAAGGCGGATATGCGCGAGCAGCATGCGTACTTTGAAGGTGAAGGTAAATTAGTGGAAGCGCAACGAATCAAACAGCGTACTGAATACGATTTAGAAATGATGCGCGAGCTAGGTTATTGCACTGGCATTGAGAATTATTCGCGTTATTTGTCGGGCCGTGCTCCCGGACAGGCGCCGCCGACTTTAATTGATTATTTGCCCAAAGATGCCATCATGTTTTTAGATGAAAGTCATAACATGGTGCCGCAAATTGGTGCAATGTATAAGGGCGATGCTTCGCGTAAGCAAAACTTGGTGGATTATGGATTTCGCCTGCCTTCGGCGCGCGACAATCGCCCGTTGATGTTCAGTGAGTTTGAAAAACTGATGCCGCAAACGGTGTTTGTTTCGGCGACGCCGGGTGACTACGAGCAGAAAAATGCGCCCGACATGATTGACCAGTTAGTTCGCCCAACGGGTTTGATTGATCCGGAGATTGGTATTCGTCCAGCCGAATCTCAAGTGGATGATTTGATGTCAGAAATAAAGATTAGGGCGGCTAAGGACGAACGCGTGTTGGTTACTACAATCACTAAGCGTTTAGCCGAGGATCTAACCCAATATTATGAGAACAACGGCTTACGAGTGCGGTACTTGCACTCTGATATTGATACGGTTGAACGGGTGGAGATTATTCGCGATTTACGTAAAGGCGAGTTTGATGTCTTGATTGGCATTAACTTGTTACGAGAAGGTCTTGATATCCCTGAGGTGTCTTTAGTGGCGATTTTAGATGCTGACAAAGAGGGCTTTCTCCGTTCAACTCGTTCATTGGTGCAGACCATTGGCCGCGCTGCGCGCAATGTGAATGGTTATGTAATTTTGTATGCCGACCGTGAAACCGACTCGATGAAAGCGGCGGTCGGTGAAACTAATCGCAGACGAGAGCGGCAGGCGGCTTACAATGAAAAGCACGGCATTAAACCGAAAGGTGTTGTTAAGCCGATCAAAGATATAATTGATGGTATTCCAGTGTCGCCAGAAGAAGCACAAAAATTTGCAATGGCAGCGGAAGAATTAGCGGAGTATTCAGTTCAGTCGCCGGCGCAGCTAGGTAAAACACTGAAAAAGCTGGAGAAGCAGATGTATGCCCATGCTAAGAATCTCGAGTTTGAAGAGGCGGGTAAGATTAGGGACCAGTTAAAACAATTACGCGATGCATATTTAATATCGACCATATAATTTAGTTAACTAATTTAATCATGCAATTTCTATACAGCGTGCTGGGCTTTGTTCTGGCGATTGGCATTTTGGTCACCATTCATGAGTTCGGACACTTTTGGGTGGCGCGCAAGGCGGGTGTCAAAGTACTGAAGTTTTCCGTGGGTTTTGGTAAATCAATCAAGACTTGGCGCCGTGAAGGTGATCCCACTGAATATACGCTAGCTATGATACCGTTAGGTGGCTATGTCAAGATGCTGGATGGGCGTGTAGATGACGTGCCTGCAGATGAACAGCACTTGGCATTCAATAACCAAAGTTTAGGCAAACGCACAGCGATTGTGGCCGCAGGGCC
>CALIFM010000088.1 GCA_938021685.1 uncultured Gammaproteobacteria bacterium
TTGCTGATTAGCACAATTGGTCGGCAGGTTGGCCCGTCTTAATTTGAAATGACTTTTGATGCAGCTTATCTAAGTTTAACTGGCTGCCTTACTGATGCTTTCAAATAACAAAATGATTAGAGATTATGCTTCAAAGTATCAATGGGGTTCCACGTCGCTTACTGATGGCAGAATTGGCCATAATGTGATTTATTTATCTTGCTGGGTGAAACTGCCTGAGGCTTCAATGTAGGTATTTATATTTGAATTATGAATAATATGACAATGGCTCAAAGGCTATACCGATTACTATTTTTGCTTCTGTTAAGCATAATAATTACTGCTTGCTTTGGGCCTGTAAAATTTGCACACCTTAAAGCGGCGCAGCAGTTTGGTGGAGTATTCAGTAATTCTGGAAAGAGTTTATCAACTGTTGATAGTGGGGCTTCGGGTGGGCAAGCAAACGCAATGCAGATATACCTAAGTGGTTTGTTATGGCCCGATGTTGCGCTTAATCATGCGCAGATCGACCGCATTGAGGTGCAAAGTGAAACACCAGGCAATTTGCGAGTGGTGGCGTTGCAGGGCACGCAAGAAGTTTATGCCAGTAATTTTTTAGAAGGGCGACACTTCGTGTTTAATGACAATTATTTAAAACTTATACAAGCGAGACAGACATCTGGGTACAGTGGTCGTATTTTAGGCTTTATGGGCGGTCAGCCATTGTTAGGGATGGCACCTGATGGAGTGCGTTTAGGGCTCGATGGTGCTGGTGATGTGCGCTTGGCCAGTGTTGCTAGCATGGCCCACATGGGACTGATGTTGCTTCCGGTGGCCGCGGGTGACAGTGTGCAAGTAGTATTTGTACGCTTATCTGAGTGATAATCAGCTACATAACTATAGTGTAGAAAATTGATCGCTGACACAAGAATTTCAGTGGTCTTTGTTAAGTTAAAACCAAATAATATAATTTATTAAAAAATATTCATTCGTATGAAAAAAACAATAGTGTATTCACTAACGGCCCAGTCGAGCGTACTGGGCATGGACAAGGTCGGCGTAAGTTACTTAAAGATGTGGTATGGTCAGCCCCATTAGTGCTATCTTTGAGTTTGCCACGGCATGCACAGACGACAGTTGCAGCTACGACCACGGCTAAATCTCTGAGCGAGGGAGTGCGCTCTAATGAAGAATTTTTTGTTGAACAGTGTGTTTTAACGCCTGTTTGCAGTTATAGCGCGGGTGCTGGGCATACAAACACTAATGATGTTAGTATTACTATCACTGATATGACTGTGGCTGACTCTGCGGTATGGCAAGTTTCTGGCGTAGTTCCTTTTACGGTTGCGGCGGGAGCAGACTTTGTGGTTGGAACAGAGCTTATTGTTCCTGTTCCACCTGGTGAAAATCCAGGCGGTGACCGCACTGTCACGGTGACGCTAAGCGATGGTAGTACCTTTGTTTGCTGATCGCATTGCTACAGCTATCAAGCTGCCGCTTTTTTAAGCGGCTTTTTAGCTGATGGAATGGCTATAGCCTTTGCTTAAGCCGATTATGTGCTTAGCAAGTTAGTTTTGGTGATCCCGCTTTGACAGGTTTGATTATTTGGTTATCAGGTGTGCAAAGCTTGATTTGATCTATAAAAACTGTGGCGGAGACGGTGGTATTAGTGATTTGCGCGCTTACATTAGTGTGGGCAATGCCGTTGATGAAATCATCTGCAACTGCGCAGGCATTTGCTAATGCGGCCAGTGAGCAGTTCAGTTTTGGCCTTTGCATCATGCGACCAGAAAGTGCTGAATATCATGGGAATGGCAGAAGCCGCAAGGGGCGCGGCGGTTAGGTTTTTAAGCAGTTTGCGGCGTATCTAAGCTTTTTTAAGTTGGGTGCTGTGGTGAGGCGTATGGCTTACGTGCATTAAGCGCTTTGAATCCATTTATAACGTTTGGCAACAAAATAGCGCAAACCTTGAATGCTGTAAAGTTTGTTACAGGGAGCGTGCTTAACCTAGGTAAGTGGCAGGTCGTAATGGTCTAAAGCGTCGTTTAGTAGGCTGTATTGCGCGCGCGCTTGCTCGATAACTTGGGATTGTACTTGTAGAATTTGAAACTGTGCATCATGTTCGGCAAAGTGAGTTACGGGGTGCTTTGTATCCGTCCATGGTGGGCAAAACAAAGAAGCGCCAAATTGCTTTCCAGCACGGTTTAGGCTAAGTAAATAAGTTTGATTTTCCAGAGCGCGAGTGACCACAAATTGATGCCAGCTATCGAACGAAGCGTCGCGTGCATAAGCCCCGCAATGCAGTAGCAATTGAGCGCCGTGGTGCTGGGTGAGGCGGCGGCATAGCTCGGGAAAGCGAATGTCGTAGCAGATGATAGGCGCGATGGTGATGCCTTTAAGGTTAAATATACATAGCTGCTGACCACGGCTAAAATAATCTTTTTCAGAGCTGGCGCCGAAATGGGCTAGATGTAACTTATGATAGTGGCCGATGAGTTTGCCATCTGCATCAATAACAGCCTGGCAGATGGTGTAGGGATGTGCGCCGTAATGTGGCTCATCTGGCTGTAATGCGCAGGCAAAACCAAACACCACTGCCACTTTGTGCTGTTGGGCAAGTTTGCTAAAGCACTGGAAGGAGGGTCCATTAAGTGGCTCGGCCATGGTGGCTAATTGCTCAAATGTGGCGGCAGCATAATCTAGGCTAGAGAGCTCTGGTAGAACGACTATATCTATTGGTTGATCGGCTGTGTTAGTGTTGTTCAGTTGTGCTGTGATTAATGATGCTGTGGATTGTAAGTGTAAATCACGCTGCGTCGATGTCGTCATCGCCGGAATGTTGATTTGGCATGCAAGAAGGTTAAGAGAATTAGTCATTAAACTGATTTAGTCCGTTACTTCATGAAGCCATGCAAGAATTGGGCAGACGCTAACTTGTAGATGCGAATTAAGTCAGCACTTAACGTCGAGGCACATACGCTAAATTGGTATGCCAAAAATCCACCACATAATTAACCCGTGGGCGCAGTAACTCGCGGTACTGCGGAATATCACTTAAATGCACCCAACGACATTCGATAATACCTTCTTCCACTTGTGGGTTAGTGTCGTCGTCATCGCCATCATACTCCATCAAAAACCAGTGAGTTTTTTTAAGATATTTAGTGTTTTGGTGGCGCGTGGTGTGCCAAGTGCTGACTAATTTCCCAGTAACAGTTAGCTTGTCTAGGCTTAGTCCGGTCTCTTCGTGTACTTCACGTAGTGCGCACTGCTGCGCTGTTTGGTCAGGTTCTAGGCGGCCTTTAGGCATGTCCCATTTGCCTCGCTTAAACATCAGTAAAATATGATGGTAATGGTTGCGAACTAAGCCGCCAGCTGATTCGATTACTGGCAGGCCAATGGTATCTTCTAGTGTGAGTGACTGTGGCATTGTGAAGCCTTGGATACTTATAGTGGCGTTCGATTATAAGATGAATGGATTGATTCTGCTTGCTGGTTATTTAAGGCAAAAAAACAGCGGGCTTCGCCCGCTGTTTGATTTAAAAAGGCGGTAAGTCGCCCTAGCCAATTGGTTTATAATGGCCCATTAAAATAGCTGTTGGCATGCAGTTGCCGCATCATCATCGGCGTGAGCAGCATCAAACTTGAGGTGGGCAGTCTTCCGCAGGTGTGGCGCACGGAGCAGCAGGAATTGAGGTGAAAAGCGAACCTGGGGTCATGCCACCTAAATCTAGAATAGCTTCATTCTCATCCACTGAGAGTAGAGTAGCGTCAACTGGTGTAAATTCTTCACTAGTACAGCTGGTGTTTAGAGTCACAGGACTACCCACTGCGGCAGGTTCGCCTGTGAATACAACTCTATAAATATCAATAATGCCTTCACTATAAGTGAGCGTGTACATGTCATCAATCACTTCTATGCAAACAGTATAGGTAAGTCCTTCGACACCATCCTCTAAAAAATAAGTAGTGGTTACTTCTGTTGCTTTTGTTGCTTGTGCGTGTTTCGGCAAACTTATTGCTAATACTACAGGTGCGCTCCATGCTGCACCTTTTAACAGGTTGCGGCGGCTTGATTCGGGTTGCTGTTGGGTCATTTGATTTTTGTTCATAGTCATCTTTGTTTTTCTCGATTTCTAAAGTTTTAAAATACAAAACTATATTCAATTTTGCTTATGGCCTATCAAAATTTAGCACTTCAAATTATCTGGCTTCGCGATTATACATATAACCAAAATAGTTGTATATATTTAGTATATTCGCTCATTTATCCAAAATAATTCTATTGAGTATTTGGAAATATTTGTATTGTTTTTATTTTACAATTAATAACTTAGTTGAGAAGCTTGCTCGGAAGGCTATTTCTATCTACAAGCAGTTGTGGAGTCTTTTATAGTGATTCATGCGTGCTGTAACAAGAACAGGTGCTATTTTCTTTATCTGCCGTTTGATTTGCGTTTACATATGCTGGTCCTAATCAACCAAAATGCGTTATAGTCGGCTTTTAGTTCGTGAAATTAAGTTAAGTTTAAAAACGATGGATGATTTACATCAAAGCTTTGCCCTAGATGCTGTGCCGCAGCAGTGTGATGGTTATGAAGTGCAGAAAATTCCATGTTGCTGGATATTGAAAGAAATTGATAGTGGTCGCCGCATAAAGCTAAACGACTCAGGCATGATGATTTGGGATTTGTGCGACGGTAAGCAGAGTGTGGGGGAGTTGATTACTTTTTTAAAAGAGCAATTCCCAGATGCGGCTGATTCAATGGAGAAAGACGTGCAGCGCACGCTGGATGAGTTGGTTGAGGAACGTTTGATTACGATGGGTTAGGGGCAGGCATTCAAGTCAATTGCTTATTTGCCTTGAATGCCTTTTGATCGCCTAGGTGCTTTATAAAGCTTAGCCTACGCTAACTACTCCGCAGCACTCGGTAGTAATGCTTAAGCTGGCTGCGTCGGCGGCACATGCTCCTTCATTTTTTTGGTCTGTTGTTCCGATGAACATCGTTTCGCCATCAGCTAATGTATAAGGTAAACCTGGTAAAGAAGCTACAGTTAAACCTGAACTACTGGTAATTGTAGTCACTGTAACAGGTTCGCCGCTAGTGTTAGTGATGTCATAGCTAAACGAGCTAAAATCATCTGTAGAAGTAAAACAATCCTCATTAGTGGAACCACTAAACGATGCACTTGTAACAGAGGCCTGTGCATGTTGCGGTAAGCTGACTGTTAAAACCACAGGGGCGCTCCATGCAGCAGACATCTATTTGTATTATCTAAATCAGTATTTTTCATTTGGTCTCATTCTTTAATGATTAAATTAAGGATATGATTTTTGTTATGCATTTGGTTTTATCATTATATATGCTGATCACCGTCGCGATGCTGCGTGTCACTAATTGATGAGTCAATGTCTATTCTATTAGTGTTAAGTTTGAATTAAAGAGCCGCTCAAGTGCTTGGCTGCCTTTGCTTAATCTTAGTAAAACTTAAACCAATATCAACCCAAAAAAGATAATTAAGTTGAAACAGGTCTAATTTAACTGCATAAAAAACTAAACCAAAACTGCGCACATTTAAGGTAGTGTGCTTTAGCACTATAAATTGCATCATCTTTGCATTGCCCCCGTGCCTGCAATTTTGCTATCGTTGCGGTTCAAATTTAATTAGCACGGTTGGTTAAAGCGATGGCAAGGTTTTCGGCGTGGAGTGTGTTTAAGAATGGCTTGAGTGGCCAGCAAAGTTGGGGACGCCAGTGGCGTGACCCTGAACCGCAAAAGCAGTATGACGTGGTGATTGTAGGGGCTGGTTTGCACGGCTTAGCCACCGCTTATTATTTGGCTAAAAACCACGGCGTGAAAAACATTGCAGTGCTAGAAAAGGGCTGGCTGGGTGGCGGTAATGCCGGACGTAATACCACCATCGTGCGCTCTAACTACTTTATGCCCGGCAACCGTCAGTTTTACGAGCATTCTTTGCAGTTGTGGGAAAACTTGAGCCACGACCTAAATTACAACGTGATGTTCTCGCAGCGTGCGCACATCTCCTTGTTGCACAGCCCCAGCGCGATGGATGCGGCGGCGCGGCGCTATAACACCATGCGTTTGAGCGGCACCCCAGCTGAGATTTGGGGTTTAGACCAACTCAAAAAAGCCGTGCCGCATTTGAATTATGGCCCTGATGCGCGGTTCCCGATTATTGGTGCCGCCGTGCAGCAGCGTGCGGGCACGGCGCGCCATGATGCGGTCGCTTGGGGTTATGCTCGTGCAGCTGATCAGCATGGCGTAGATATCATTCAGAACTGCGAAGTGACGGGTATGGGCCGCACTGCAGATAAAGTCTCGACGATACAAACCAGCCGCGGTGTGATTAAGGCCAAGAAAGTCGGCCTTGCGGTGGCAGGCAATACGACGCGCTTATGGCAAATGGCAGGGTTTTCTACTTTGCCGATTGAATCGCATAAATTACAAGCATTTGTGACCGAGCCCTTGAAGCCGCTGCTTGATCAAGTGGTGGTGTTTGGTGTGGGCGGCACACATTTTTATATTTCGCAATCAGACAAGGGCGGTATGGTGTTTGGTGGCGACTTGGATTGGTATAAGTCTTATGCACAGCGCGGTAACTTGCCGATTGTGCAAGACGTAGCTGAATGTGCGGTTTCGATCTTGCCATGCATGGGCCGCGTGCGCCTGCTTCGTCATTGGGCGGGGGTGATGGATATGTCGATGGATGGTTCACCGTTTATTTGCAAGACGCCGCTATCCAATTTATATCTGAATGCCGGTTGGAATTACGGCGGTTTTAAGGCTAGCCCCGCATCGGGTTGGTATTTTGCTGATCTGATCGCCAATGACCGACCCCATGAGACGATCCAGCATTTCACCTTGCAGCGTTTCGAGCAGGGTGTGAATATCGACGAGCGTGGCGCGGGGCCAGACCCGAAGCTGCACGGTTAATCACTGGTCTTAAAGCCTTATGATGCCCGCCTTAATGAATGCCAATAAATGCCGAGCCATTAAGTGGCGTGTGCGTAGAGGTAGAGGGATGCGTAGGCTCTGTATGATTGTGGTTTGGTTTAGCTTGATGCAGACTACTTCGCTGAGCCTTGCGTCGACCACGCAGTTATCAGGTGCAAATGAAGATGCCTTTCAAGCGGCATTGCAGCAGTGGCTAAACGATAATGACCGCGATAGCTTGAATACAATGGCTGAGCAAGCGCGTGCAGGCAACGAAGCCGCCGCTTTGTTTTTGGCTCGGGCTGAGGTGACTGAACGCATCCATAGTGTTAGTGCTTATGTGAAGCAATTATCGCGCCAGCAGCGCTTTGCTTTGTTTAGAAGCCCGCTCACAAGTGATGGCCAAAGCTTATTTAACCTTAGTTGGTTGCAGAAGTTAAGCAATGAAGGACATAGTTATGCGAATTTGCTGCACTCGGCGACAGCGCTTGGCGTGCAGTTGTCCAGCATCAAGCAATTGTATCGCAGCGGAGAAAAACAAGCAGCGCAAGATTTGGTGCGCAATGCGGCGGTTAATGGCCGCGCCCAACAACTTAAGGCCTTAAGTGAGCTGGTACCAGAAGATGATGTGATGCAGCCTTTTGTGCATGCTTTTGTGCAGCAAGGCGCGTCTATCACCACGGCACGTACAGCTTTGAATCGCATAGTTGCATTTGAGCAGCAAACCGATCCTAGCAGCGTGGTGCTATTGAACGATGAAAGTAGTCATGCAGCGTTGCAGTTTGTTGATCAAGGTTATCAGGCAGGCCATCAAAGGTTAGCGTATAAAAGCACCAATCGACAATTTGGTACGGTTGCCCATTGGGTGTTGAATGCACCTGAAGCACGACCGCTGGCTAAATTATGTCGACAGGTTTGTTCGGGCGCAGACCAAGCTGCCTGTGCCAATTTAGCTTTTGGTTTGATAGGCGGGTATTACGAGGTGATTCGGTTTCGTAGCCCATTACAATCAATATTGTCTCAAGCCGATTATTTGGACAGCTTGCGTGCACAAAACAGTGTGCTGCGTAGCTTGAAGGTAAGCCGCACTGATGCTGGGGTAGCAGCTTTTACCCCTGAGCAGCTGTATGATATCAGCCCTTGTTTGGCTGAAGCCATGCGAAGCTAAAGAAAATGACGATGGATATGAATATAAATTTTCAAGGTACAGTTTTGAGGATACTGTTTTGCTAAGAATAAATTGCCCTTTTTGCGGCGTGCGTGATCATAGCGAGTTTACCTATGGCAGTGACGCCAGTATTGAATACCCCGCCTTAGATGGTTCGATGGAAGATTGGGTAAAAGCGGTGTTTGAACGTGAGAATGTGCGCGGTTCGCAGTTTGAGACTTGGCAGCACACCAGCGGTTGTCGCCAATGGTTGGTGGTAGAGCGTGATACCATGACTCATGAAATTCACAGTGTAATATTAGCTCACTCTGGAGTGGAAAAAACCTTGCCAATTAGCAATGGGGAGGCCAAGGCATGAGTAGCAAACGCATTGCTGATTACGGCATGATCGACCGCAGTGTGCCGCTTGAGTTTAGCTGGGATGGTCAAGGCCAAAGTGGTTATCAAGGTGATACTTTGGCTTCGGCTCTATTGGCGAATGGCCATAGCATTATAGGTCGTAGTTTTAAGTATCACCGCCCGCGTGGGGTGATGTCTGCAGGCACGGAGGAATCAGGCGCGATGGTGACTGTGGGTAAAGACGAGGGCAGCAAAACCCGCCGTGACCCTAATGTTAAAGCCACGACTCAGGAGCTGTTTGCCGGACTGACGGCCACGGGCCAAAACGCATGGCCGAATGTGCGCATGGATTTTGGTGCGGTGTCGGGCTTGTTTGGACGATTTTTTGCGGCTGGATTTTATTACAAAACCTTTATGGGTGTGCCGCCGTTTGAGTCGTTTAGTAAAGGCACTGGCATTTGGATGCAGTACGAAAAGATTATTCGTCGTGCCGCAGGCTTGGGTGAGTCGTCACGCTTACCCGATGCTGATCATTATGAACATGGTCACTTGCACTGTGATGTGCTGGTGGTGGGCGCAGGGCCTGCTGGTATGCATGCGGCATTAAGTGCAGCACAAGCAGGGCTTGAGGTGATCTTGACAGAACAAGATTTTGAGCTTGGCGGCGATTGGCTCAACCAAGGTGATACAGCACAGCATAAAAAGCGAGTTGATCTTATCAAGGAATTAGAAAAAGTGGGGGTGCGTATAATGACACGTACCACTACTTTTGGCTTATATGATTACGGCGTGGCGGGTTTGCTAGAGCGCGTCACTGATCATTTAAGTAAGCCGAGTGAACATTTGCCGCGGCAGCGTTTTTGGACATTACGTGCGCAGCACACCATTTTGGCTACGGGTGCGATGGAGCGCCAGTTTGCCTTTGGTAATAACGACCGTCCTGGGGTGATGAATGCTCATGCAGCGCGCACTTATTTGAATCGTTACGGCGTGTTGTGTGGCCAAAATGCAGTGGTGGCGACTACCAATGACGGTGCCTATACGGTGGCCAGTGATTTGGCTCAAGCGGGTGCGCAAGTAAAAGTGCTTGATACACGCAGTGACGTAGACGGCGCGGTGCTAGATCGAGCGCGCAAGAATAACATCGATGTGTTACTGAGTAGCACGGCGATGCAAACTTTAGGCCGCAATAATGTGATGGGTGTGGAAATTGCTAACCGTGCAGTAGGCGGCGGCGATTGGCGTGCTGCAGGGCGTGAGCAGTGTGATTTGTTGCTGGTGTCGGCCGGTTGGTCGCCAGTGGTGAATTTGGCATCACATCGTGGTGAGCGTCCGGTATGGGATGCAGTTGAAGGCTGCTTTGTGCTGCCCGAAAATTTAAATGATCCGATTACTGTTGCTGGTAGTGCTGCTGGAGTATGGAGTGATACAGCTTGCGTTAGCTCGGGCCGTGCAGCGGGTAAAGCGGCCGCGAAAGCGATTGAGCTTGCATTAGCAGGCAAGAAGCCACGCAAGAAAACGGCAAAGAAGGTTGATGCAAAGGCAGCGGCGAAGGCTGAGCATTTGTATGAAGTAAAAGTGGCGGGGCGTAAGCTTAAGGGCTTTGTTGACCCGCAACACGACGTGACCTGCGAAGACGTGCGTTTAGCGCATCGCGAGGGCTTTGTGTCAGTGGAGCATTTAAAACGCTACACCACCTTAGGTATGGCCACCGATCAAGGCAAGATGGGCAACATCATTGGCCTTGCCTTGATGGCCGAAGCTTTAGGCCGTGAGATTCCAGAAGTGGGCACCACTACTTTTCGCCCACCGTATACCCCGATCAGCGTGGGCGCCTTGGCGGGGCGCAGCTTTGGCGCACACTTCCGGCCGTTGCGGCGCACGGCGATGCATGACTGGAACCTTGAGCACGGCGCCAAAATGATGGAAGTGGGCTTGTGGCAGCGGCCATGGTACTTTCCGCAGGGCGGTGAAGGCATATCGGAAGCCTATGTGCGTGAGACTATTGTTGTGCGTGAATCAGTCGGTTTGTGTGACGTGACTTCGTTGGGCAAGATTGCGGTGCAGGGGCCCGATTCGGCTAAATTTTTAAACCGCGTTTATACCAATGCTTTTGCTAAGCTGGCCCCTGGCAAAGCGCGTTATGGCATCATGCTACGGGATGACGGGATGGTGATGGATGACGGCACCACTTGGTGCTTGGGTGAGGGCGAGTATTTTATGACCACTACCACGGCGCATGCCGCCAAGGTGATGGTGTGGCTAGAAGAGCTGCTACAAACCCGTTGGCCAGAACTTAAAGTGCATGTGAGTTCGGTGTCGGAGCAATGGGCGGGTTGTGCCATCGCTGGGCCGAAATCACGTGCTGTGCTTGAGAAAGTATTGGCTAATAGCGATGAAATCAGCAATGACCATTGCCCATTTATGGGCGTGATTGAAAGCACGCTAGAGAACGGCGTGCCGTGCCGTATTGCGCGCATCAGCTTCTCGGGCGAGATGGCGTATGAGATGTATGTGCCATCGGATTATGCTGCGAGTATGATGGATAGTTTGTGGGTGGCGGCGCAAAGTTTTGATGGCTGCTTGTATGGCCTTGAAACCTTGGGCGCATTGCGCATTGAAAAAGGCCATGTGACAGGCGCTGAGTTGGATGGCCGCGTGACCATTGAAGATGCGGGCTTGGGCGGCATGGCGAGCACTAAAAAGTCATATATTGGTAATGTGCTGCGTAAGCGGCCAGCGATGCAGGCCGAAGGGCGACCGCAGTTGGTAGGTATCTTCCCGAAAAATAAAGACAATAAATTTAAAGCAGGTGCCTTGCTGCATGCAGTGGATGCCAATGTGGGTGATCCAAACTGTATGGGTGACGGTTGGGTCACGGGTGTGACGCATTCGCCGACCATTGGCCACTGGATTGGAGTAGGCTTTTTAGCAGGTGGTTACAAAGCATGGGAAGGCAAGACTTTGATCTGTGCCGATCCTGTGCGACAAGGTGATGTGGAGGTGGAGGTGGTTTCGCCGCACATGGTGGACCCAAGCGGTAATCGTATGAAAGGCTAGCGTTTGGCTAGGCACTTAGAGACGGATACCGAAATAGTATAGACGAGTATATTTTAGGGCAAGCAAATATGGCTGCAAGCAAGCAAATTCAGGTAGAGCGCCAATCGGCGTTGCATGGGCATTATGAAGCAGGGTTGTTCGGCTTACAGGCTGATAGGGAACAAAGCGCGGCGATTGTATTGCAAGAAGTGCTAAACCTAAGCCTGTGGCAAGTTGCTGCGTGGCCCGATACGTATAAGTCGGTTGCGACTAAGATCAGCAAGGCTTATGGCAGCAAAAAGCCCTTGGGGCCTAATAAATCTGCTAGCAATGCTGGTGGCAGTGTGCTGCGGGTAGAGCCGCTTAAGTTTTGGGTGATTGGTGATACACCAGCGAATAAAGGCAAAGATGCTATTGCTGTTGATGAGGCGGTGTGGGTAGACCAGTCGCACTCGCGCACGCAGCTGCGCATAACGGGTGAGCATGCTGTCACCTTGCTTAATCAATTCTTGCCGCTGGATTTACGTGAAAGCCAATTTGCAGTCGGTGATGTGGCTAGTAGCGCCCTGCACCATGTTGGAGTGACGCTATGGCGCTCGCAGGAAGGTTATGAGCTATTTATACCGCGTGGCTTCGCGTTAGCTCTGTGGGAGGTGCTGATTGAAGGTGCGGCGCAGTATGGTTATGAGGTGATTTAGAGGTGAAAAGCATTTGAGGTGGCTTTATCACAGCGTTCAATATTACCTATACACTCTATACAGCTTTATAGCTATTGAGCTCTAGGGTTTGATTGTGCTAACAGATGTTTGGCAAAGCTGCTTGCCAGCAGAGCTTGCCATTAAGTCTATCGTATTATGTACTCTTTTCATCTGTTTCGCATAAGGGCGTTCAAATTTAGTCTTGATAAACATATTTGCGATGCTTGTTGAGCAGTGATTTGAACTGCTAAATAAATTATGGGCATGTCCATCAAATACTAAGACCGCTGAGTTTTTAAAGTTCTTTAATTGCGGTTTGAGATAACGAAAGGGTAAGACTGGGTCGAACCTCCCGTGTATAAACAAAGTAGGGATGTCAGTGATGATTGCTTCACCTTCTTCAGAGGGGGCTTGCTGATTATGCCAGGTACCATCTATGCACTGCTGCTTTAGAAATTTTAATTCTGAAGTCACAACTGCTGCAAGAATGGGACGCAATTTCTTAGCATCGGCAATCGCTTTTCCGTAGTCTATAAATGGGTATTTTTCATAACAGTAATGTGCTGCAGCGGAGGCATCTGCATAATCTAGTTGTGTTTCAAATGCTACCCAATCTTCAATGGGGTCACGTAAAGCTTCTATGTCGCCCGCCTTTAAGCTTTTAATTATAGGTGTGAAATTGTTGTATAAATAAACACCATAAAGTGACGAAAACATTACATCTAAAAGCCGTTGACCAGTGAGCATCATGGTGAGCGAAGTTTCTGAATTGCTAGGCTTAACTTCTACCTTTATTGGATTTGTTTCCAATTTCTCCACTTGCTTCCAAAATATAGCGTCGGTGGGCATGTCTTTTGTGCAGCTTTCATTTTTTAGGCAATGGTCTAGTAAGCGTTGAAAGGCTTTAGCAAAGTCACGTCCATAGTGGCGTCCATAGTGGACTCCAGAAAGTGTGCCTGCAGCTAATACCATTGATTGAATGACGTCGCTATATTCTCGTGCAATAGTTTGGGCATAACGGGCCCCATAGGAAATACCTAATAAACTCCATTTTTGTACTTCTAGTTCGCGGCGCAGATACTCTACATCGTGAGCAACGTTCAAACTGTTGTATTGCGAGAAATCTATGCCTAGAGCACGGTGTCGTTCGGCACAGAGTCGATAGCTCTCTTTCGTTTGCGTTAAGGTTTGTTCGGTGTTAAGTTTTTTAGCCAGTATGGTTTGAATAGAAGAGACATATTCATCGCAATTAAGAGCATGGCTGGATTGCTTGCCTACACCACGTGGATCAATCACATAAAAATCACGAAAACTATTTAAAGCTAGGTCACGTTGCCTATCTAAAAAATATTGCATATCCTCTTTGCTATCTAACTGCATAGGGCTGCCTGGTCCACCGCCCCCTAGGTGGATGATGGGCGGATGAGTGATGTATTTATTGGGGCGGTCAATGTGTACGACCGGGAAGTGAATCATTATGTCATTTTGCAAAGCATAATCTTGCGGCACCTTCATGTGGTAGCAGTTTATTTTGGGCCAGTAGCTTTCTTTTTCAAACCAGCATGGCACACTCTGCAGCGCGCCTTTTTTTTCAAACCATCCTTCGACTTGTGCCGTGGTGGCAGCTAGTGCAGATTGACCGCTTAGACAGGTTAAAAGAATGAGTAATAGATAGCTAAACCGATTAGCTAGAGCCGAACAAAAGGTCAGTGGCTTAG
>CALIFM010000089.1 GCA_938021685.1 uncultured Gammaproteobacteria bacterium
TATCAATAACATTTGCTCAACAAGTGCTGTATATAAACAGCACTACTTCATTAAAGAAGCAAGCTCCGTTTGTTTCAACATTACTGCTGGAGTACAACAAGCTCTGCTGGCTTCTCGTCTACACCGCCAAAGTAGAAACAAGGGTTAGATTCGCCCTATTATTAGCCCTTCCATGCCTCTTACCCAAGCCATTACAGCGGCGCTCACCCCCCACGCCATCGGCTCAGCTTCCCTACCCGAGGCTTCACTGGCCACCCCGCTTATCTTGAGCAGCAACACATCCAGTCTGGCGAGCGCGCTTTTACAACCTTTCTACCAACGGCCTTAACGTGCTCCAAGCTGCATCAGGCACTAGCCATCATCACTCGCCCCACCATTTGACCTCCACCGCACGGTATGCTGCAATACGCCGATGAAACCCTGCCCAGTCTGCCGTCAACCGTTCAACCCACAGGCCTCTACCGGCTGCTCACATTGCGCTCAGCCGCGCCCTCAGCGCTGGCGTCCATCCTTGGTGCAGCACGCGCTTATCGCCCTCGCAGCCATCATCATCGTGCTGTATGTCGTCCCGTTTTTCTGGCCTGATTTTTTTAATCGCCTCACCGATTGGTCTTAACCCTGGTCGCTCATTACTTGGTCAGCTTTAGCCCACCCGCCCCAACCCAGCCCTTTAGCTTGCTGGCCTACGCCCCTATAACCCTTGCCCCAAAAAGCAAGCGCCCACAAAAAACCCCGCCCAAGTTATTAGGCGGGGTTGGCTGTGCATCAAAACGCGCGCTTACTTAAGCAGGCACACAAGTCATGCTCACTGAGGTGATCCCCTCTAGCTGACTAATGCCCTGTGCGGTGCCGCTACAGTAGAAGATGCTATTACCGTTTATGTTATGGGCATACTCAGTCTCCCCACCTGCATGGTTCACGGTCAACACAAATCGCTCTCCATGGCCGCAAAGTTCACTGCATTCATCCAACGTATAACTATCATCATCCTCAATCGTAATGCCCGGGTCCAAAGGCATCGCCGTGGTGGTGGTAGTAGTGGTAGTGGTAGTGGTGGTTTCAGTGGCTGTATCCATCTGCGGCTCTTCTGCAGGCTCGTTCTCCACATCGGTGGGCGCATCCTCTACGCCAGTTGCCTGTCCAGTTGCCTGTGCATGCACCGGTAAAGAAACCGCCACCACCATCGGTGCAGACCACACCGCGCCTTTTAAAAGGCCTCGACGACGGCTCATCACCTCGCCCTGCTTCATCGTTTCACTTTCTATTTCACTGTTCTTAATATTCATCACAAAACCTCAGCCACATTAAATTAATCAAGTCTTGATTTAACGCAAAGTCCGTCAAACAAGCGGCAATTCCATCTAACTAGTAATGCTTATATATTTAAAATAAAACTCAATAAATGATCATATAAACAACTTTATAGTAACATTTACAAAGAAGCACGCAGCACCTTAAACGACAAATGGTTTGTTTATAGCGACAAACGTCATATTAATTCAGCATATAAGGAACTGACTATTTTGACTCATAACTTAACCGTCGTGACAAGCCCCGCTCTTGCCGGCCGCACAGGATTGAGTCACCAGCCATGCAAAACTCAAGCCACCCGCTACTAAGCCAAACCATTCCCAGCCGCTCCAATTAACTAAACACCCACCCACAAAAAACCCCGCACAATGGCGGGGTTTTTATTATGCGCCTAAGCGCACTGTACAGTTAGACCCTATCAAGCGTCTTGCAAACACTCAATCACCACCTCAGTAATGCCCACCAAATTATGCACGCCCGGCATGATGCCACCGCACTGACCAAAACCAGCGCCGCCTTCAAGGTTAATATACTCCGCTACGCCACCTGAATGGTAAACCTTGGCCACAAACGTGCCCATACAACTTTGTGGGAAACAGTCCAACAAGTTCACTCTGTCTGGCTCAATCTGTATATTAACTGGCAGCTCTGGCTCAGGAGAAGCCGCGTCTTGCTCCAAGACTCTCTCTGTTGTGGTGGGCGCAGGCGTTGTATTCGCTTCACCTACCGCGCTGGGCCCAACGGCTGTGGTCTCATCTGTTGCTGCTTCATCGGTGTCTAACTGCCCCGCAGTAGCTTGCGCATGTTGTGGCAACGAAACGCTCATCACAATGGGCGCAGACCACGCTGCCCCTTTCAACATACGGCGACGCGTAGCACTCAGGGTCACCGGGCTCAAGTTTGTTTCTTGGTTCTCGTGTTTACTTTTCATCATACCTATCTAAGAGTGTTACAAGCACACGACATGCCTGTTTAATTAATGGGCGAGCCTATTCAGTTGTTTATCACACTCCAGTAAGCCAGTTCACATCAGGTCAGCAAACCAAGCACCGATCGCCTCAATAGCATACAAAGCTCGAACGCACACTGTTCAGCACAGCAATAAATACCGAGCGCGACATTACCTCTCGCTCAGCAAGTTGTAAATCCGAAAAACCGACACAAGGTTTAATTTCAACGACAATCGGTTACTTAAAATATTCTAATGGGCCAATTAATTTCAGCCGCTGTACACACCAAACATCCCAAGGTTGCGGCATGCCCGCTGTTTATAATCGCCCTAAATTATGTGCGGCCACGCTGCCTACGGTTTAAATAAGCGACCACGTATAAAAAACCTATAAAAGCATCTCCTCATCTACTCCATGCAAAAACCATAGCTAAGTTTAGGAACTATATACCTTCTCCTTGCTTCCCCAAGCCTTGCTTAATTTTTTCTATTGCTCAACACCCACAAAAAACCCCGCACAACTGCGGGGTTTAGCCATACGAACAAGCATGCAGCGCAACACAAACACCAGCCATAAAAAAACCCCGCGTAATAGCGGGGTTTTTTACCCGAGTTAAAACTCGGTTATACATTCAAGTGCTCAATCTGTAACTAAGCACTAAATACCAGTCATGCCTACAAAGCTAAGCCCGCACTTGGCGCATAGTTTGCAAGAATCAACCAATATTACATACAGTCAGCCTAGGCTAATGTAGTTGTCACCTCTGGTGTAGTCTCTTCTGGTGCTTCAGTAGTCTCTTCAACTTCTGTGGCCTGCGCGTGCTTAGGCAGTGAAACTGCAGCTATAACAGGTGCTGACCACGCTGCACTTTTAATAACTTTACGACGACTAGCTGATGGATCTTGGTTTGTCTCTTTTTTACTGCTCATAGTTAGTTTCCAGTTTATTTGATTTAAAGTTTATTTAGTTTAGGTAAATCACGAAGCCTTAGCTAATAATTTAACTTAAGCTCCAAGCAATTGCTAAACGTTATGACCACTTCAACAACAATCAAAACGTATTGCTATCACTGAGGGTAAGTATATAACTGCATTTCCCATAAAAATCAAACAGAATGTAGCTAATACTTGGTAAAAAGGTGGCTAATTAGTGGTTA
>CALIFM010000090.1 GCA_938021685.1 uncultured Gammaproteobacteria bacterium
ACTGACGACGAATTCTTGCAAGCCGAACTGCAATTAATCGCCATAGTTGGTGCGGAGCAGGCCGCGAAGACAGCGTGCAACAGCCTGGAGATTACACCGCGCTGGAAGTTGCGGGGATGCCGATTATTTTGCTGCGCGACCATGATAATATCCTACGCGCCTTCGCCAACAGCTGCAGCCATCGTGGTACGAAGTTGCTTGAAGGACAAGGCCAATGCAAAGCAATTCGCTGCCCATTTCATAGCTGGACCTTTGATTTAGACGGCTCACTGCTGGGCGCACCCCACATGCAAGAAGCAAAAAACTTTGACCTCGCTGATCACCCGCTCACTCCAGTGCGGGTGCAAAATCGTGATGGCTTTATATTTGTCAATATAGATGGCCAAGCAATGGATTTAGACGAATGGCTGGGCGACTTTTCAGACTTGCACGCACCTTGGAACTTAAGTGACTTGGTGACCGCTCGCTGTACCAGCTTTATGGTAGATTTTAACTGGAAGATTTTTCTGGAAACTTTTAACGAGTATTACCACCTGTCCACGGTGCACCCTCACTCGATTGATTACCTTTACGATCATCCTGACCCAGCGGATGATGTAATTGGCGAATACACCAGCCAGTTTGGCAGCCACGAAGGCACGGGCGGCTTAATATTGGATGATGACGACGCCTTTCGCGGCTTTGAGCCAATTAAAAGCCTAAGTGGCCGCAACGTCAAAGGCACGCGTTATAGCTGGGTATATCCGGCCATGACCTTCGCCGCCAGCACCGACAGCATATGGATGTTTGAGGTATCGCCCATCACCCCAGCACGAACCAATGTGCGCATGACGCTGGCCTTCCCCAGCTCCACCGTAGCAAGGCCCGATTTTGAGCAGCACGTGCAACAATACTACAAACGCTTTGATGTCGCACTGCGCGAGGACATCGCCGTGCAAGAAAAACAACAAGCAGGTTACAACTCGCCCTTGGCTAAGCAAGGGCGCTTTTGTCCCGAGCAAGAACCCAGTGTGGCGAATTTTGCGCGATGGTTGGTGGAGAGCTTAATTTAGTACCCTGATATTCTTCGCAGAGTACTCGGGTTATTTGAAAATAGCTAATTCTTTAGAGATCGAGAAAATACTTGTTTGCTTATTACGATTGAAACCAACAATTACATTACCATTTTGCTCTTCCAGAAAACGGCCTGTGTATCTTTCCGTTCCGTCTGAAAACATCACCTTTTGTGCCTCTTCGTCGTACTCATAATAGCCTGCAAAGTCATTATTAATCACCCCCAGCATCTCATCAACCGCGCGAATGACAATAGTTTTAAGTTGAGCCGAATTATCTAGCACTAAAACGTCGACATTGTCTTTGCGCTGACCAAAGGTTGCGCCAGTTATTGTGCTGATGCTGCTGTAATTGCGCACGGCTGGCGCTTCTCCCAAGCCATGCAAGGTCGCGATCAACACTAACTTAACGTGAGAAAAATCGTCACTTAATTGATAAGCACCTGAAATATTCAAGCTTTCATCTTGTAACTCATTATTATTGAGTACATTAACAGTTAGGTCCCTATCAAAAGTCGGCCCATTAAATTTACTAGGGATCGCCTCTTTCAGCAGTGATTGCAAATCAAAATCTGCTGTATTTTCTTTAATTTCGGCTGCCGCATTTCTAGCATTTTTCGCCCGTGCGGCATCAATGGCTACACCAACAGCTATACCCACAAGCACTTCTGCCAAGCTACCTACTATTACTGGGTTTAGATTATGTATGTTAATTTGGACTTCATTTTGTGCAGTCACATTGACTTGCTCAATCTGCCGTGACTCAAGCCTACTTAGATCTACTGCCGTTGGTACAGACGCACATGCAGCCAATAATAAGATAAAGCCAAGAATGAGTATTAGCTTGATTTTTCCCACAATATTAAGTTGAGGCGGTTTAAAAATCTCAGTATAGCGCGAACACAACAAAAAACCCAAGTACCCTTATAATAGGGTGCTTGGGTTATACCTGCTTAATCTTTTTCTAGGTGTTTAGTTTGCTGAGATACGCACCTTTTGCACCGGATAGCCCAAATAATCTTGGCCCGGCCATGCTTGGTGGCAGGCGTGGCAAAAGCCTTTTTCGTCCACTTTAAGTTTCTTGCCTTTGGGCTTGAGACCCGAATATTTCCACCCTCCGGTGTCTGGCGCCGCATCCATGCCTACTTTTTCCATGAATAGTAACGGGCCTTTTTTTACACTGCCATTGGCCTTGATGGTGAAGGCTTCTTTGGCAATTTGTGTGCCCACGGGCATCGCAACATCACTAGTGGCGTATTGCGTATAAGCATCGTAACCCTCGTCGTTTACGTAGGTCATCAAGTATTGCCCACTGTGCATACCTGGGGCTTGCGGAGCAGACGAAGCCGCCTTCCAATCGGTATAAGCCATAGCTAGCTCATTTTCTTTCTTTTGATAGCCTTCGAGCAAGCTGGGCCGCAGGCACTCGTATAAAGTGCTTAAGTCTTCAACACTCATATCTGCTGCAGCTTTAGGGGCTTTGCAATCGGCGGCATAGGCACTGCTCGTACTTAACAGCAGCGCGGCAGTCAAAAGTTTCACGGTGTTTTTCATCATATTTCTTTTACTCTGTTGTTGTTAGAATTGCAAAAATTGGCCCTTGCCACTTAGTTGCTTCATTTGAAATGATATTTATAGTACGTGGACTCTAGTTCAAATAAAAAGTTCAGCCCTCTTTAATTTAGGATTGCGCCTCTTGATGCAACCAATCACGAAACTGTCGCACAGCTTTGTGTTGCATTGCACCTTTAGGGTAGACCAAATAGTAGCCGTAATCTTCAAGTTGCGTATCGGCGATTTGAAACAGCTGGCCAGCTTTTATTTCTGCAGCCACTAGGTCATCGTTCAGCGCCACTCCTTGGCCATCAATCACTGCTTGCACACGCACATTGGGATCAGGGATGACTAAGTCTTGTGGGCTCGGCCGATAAGGGAAACCTGCCGCTTGGTGCCATTCTTGCCACGCCTTGCTGCCATCACGGTCTTGCAACAGAGCCTCTTCACCCAGCACCGCTTGCAAACCACGCTGCTCAACTTGTGCCGCAATGGATGCACCTGCAGTGGCTTTAGCTGGGCAGGCAAACAAACATTCGCTGCGCAAATCACGCCAGTCACCCTTGCCCCAGCGGATCGCCAAATCTATTTGGTGGCTGGGTAAATCAATTAAGTCCACCAAGGGTTGCAAGCGTAGTCCCACAGTGGGGTAAGCGGCCATAAAGCCCATTAAACGCGGCGACAACCAGCGCGAGGCAAAGTAAGTGGACAAACCAATCGTGAGGTGTGCCGCATCTTGCTCACGCAATTGGCTGATACTACGTTCAATATCACTGAACGCTGCTTGTGAGCTTTGTAGTAAAGCAGCACCTTTATCCGTTAAAGCAATGCCGCGGTGGGCTCGGTTGAACAAACTAAAACCTAGTTCGTCTTCTAGGCGACTGATCTGATAGCTCACTGCACCTTTGCTTAGATTCAAAGCTTTAGCTGCGGCCGTCAGGCTGCGATGACCAGCCACCACATTAAACAACCTTAATGAATGGTAAGAGTGAAAACGCATAATGTTCAAAAATATTGAACAATTAGATCAAATAATTACGCTTGCGACTAGTAATAAATACAAGATAATAGATAAATAACACAAGAATACTTTTAGTTCATGACCATACGGTTCAAAAATTTAGCTTCGCTATTACATTAAGCCTAAGCCACTGCATGAGCCAAACTGACACTGCTGCACCAGCCCGACGCAAAGGTGGCCGCCGCTCACGCCTGAAAGCCGAAGCAGAGGCAGGGCCTGTAGCACCAATTCCGGTTACCCGTAAAACCCCGCTGTATGATTTACTCGACGAAGAGTCATTACTGCGCCTAGAGACACATGCCGACTGGATTTTGCAGGAAATTGGTATCGAGATTCGCGGTGATGAAGAGTCACTGGCCTTATTCAAGCAAGCGGGCGCTGACGTGCAAGGTTGCCGCGTTCGTTTTGAACCGGGATTAGCTAAGGCTTTATGCGCCACCGCACCTAGCCAATACACCATGCATGCCCGCAATGAAGCACACAGCATTCAAATTGGCGGCGACAACGTGGTGCTTACGCCCGCTTATGGCCCACCCTTTGTAACTGATCTTGACAAAGGCCGGCGCTATGCAACGCTGGAAGACTTCCAAAATTTCGTTAAGCTGGCCTATACCACGCCGTGGTTGCATCATTCCGGCGGCACCGTATGTGAGCCCGTGGATATTCCTGTAAACAAGCGCCACCTTGATATGGTGTACAGCCATTTACGCTACTCCACCAAACCCTTTATGGGTGCGGTAACGGCACCCGAGCGTGCTGAAGACTCGGTGGAAATGGCACGCATTGTGTTTGGCGAAGCGTCTATGGAGCAGCATTGTGTAATTCAAGGCAACATTAATGTGAACTCGCCGCTGGTGTTTGATGACATCATGACGGGTGCCTTGAAAGCCTATTCGCGTGCTAACCAAGGTATTGTTTTGTCTCCTTTTATTCTGGGTGGTGCAATGGGGCCGGTTACTCAACCCGCGCTGATTGCGCAAGCTCATGCTGAAGCGATGGTGGGCATCGCTTTGAGCCAGCTAGTACGCAAAGGCGCGCCTGTGGTGTACGGTAACTTTCTGACCACCATGGACCTTAAAAGCGGCGCGCCGACTTTTGGCACCCCCGAAGCCAATTTATGCGCTTTGGCCATCGGGCAATTATGTAGGCGGTTGGATTTGCCTTTGCGCTGTGGCGGCCATCTAACCGCTTCCAAAGTCAGCGACGGCCAAGCAATGCAGGAATCAGCTGACAGTATGACAGCAGGCTTGCTGGCAGGCGCGCATTATGTGCTACATGCAGCAGGCTGGCTGGAAGGGGGATTAACCATGGGTTACGAGAAATTTGTCATGGACCTTGATCGCTGCGGCATGATACAGCGCAGCTTAAGCGGCCTAACCATTGATGACAATACGCTGGGCAAAGACGCCTTTCGCCAAGCAGGGCCGGGGCAGAATTTTTTTGGCGTTGAACACACT
>CALIFM010000091.1 GCA_938021685.1 uncultured Gammaproteobacteria bacterium
TGCTGCCCGCCAGATAATTCAGCAGGCAATCGATCGAGCATTGGGCCTAGCTGCAGCAAATCTGCAATTATCTCCACACGTTTTTTAATTTCATTGGCAGGCACTTTGTTCACCTTCAACGGTGAGGCAATATTTTCAAAAACAGTGTGGCTTGGGTAATTTACAAATGCTTGGTACACCATCGCTACACTACGTTTTTGCACAGGCATGCCCGTTACGTTCTCGCCATCAAACCACACCTCACCAGAAGTAGGCTTTTCAAGGCCAGCCATTAAACGCATCAAGGTAGTTTTACCCGCCAAGGTAGTACCAAGCAGCACATTAAAGCCGTTTTTCTCCAGTTTTAAGTTGGTTTCGTATATATGCGTGTCTGCTCCGACTCGCTTAGTAACATTAACTAACTCAATGCTCATTTTGATCTTTCATTGTGTTAGGTTCACCCATATCAGAACCAGTTTTAACTATTACGCTGTTTGCTTGGCAAACGTTTAAAAATGGCTCGCTAGGCATAGTGTCTGTGATGAAGTAATCCACCTGCGCAATGTTAGCAATGCGCACAGGCGCGGACTTCTTAAACTTCATTTTATCTGCCACCAACATGACAGTACGTGCATTACGAATGATGGCCTGCGCTACTTTTACCTCACGAGTATCGTAGTCTAAAATAGTGCCGTCCTCTTCCAATGCAGATGCCCCAATAACGGCAAAATCTACCTTGTATTGATTAATAAAATCCGATGTAGAGTTGCCTACAATTCCGCCATCTTCACGGCGCACTGTTCCTCCCGCAGTGATGATTTTAATCTGTTCGCTTTTGCGCAAGATATTCACCACATTTAAATTATTCGTGATAGCTAATAAGCCTTTATGGCCTAGCAAATGTTCAGTCACCTGTTCAGTAGTCGTACCAATATTGATAAATAATGATGCCCCATTAGGAATAAGCTTCGCAGCACATTGCCCAATGGCTTTTTTGTTTTCTGTTTCTAATAATTTACGGGCTTCATAGCCCAAGGCACCGCTAGTGTCCATTGCGATTGCTCCGCCATGAATGCGTTGTAATAACCGCAGTTGGCATAACTCACTTAGATCTCGACGAATCGATTGCGGTGTTTTATCAAATACGTTAGCTAGTTGATCCACTAGCACTTTGCCCTCTGCACGGGCTTGAGCCAAAATCTTTTGTTGCCTAGCACTTAGATCTGGAAAATTTAGCTCTGCAGTCACTATACTAGTTTTTAAGGGTTAACAAGTTGATGGATACCGTCGATAGGTAAGCGTCAAGCGAGCGAGGAACAACTTATAGCCTCACCCACCCAACAGCCCTAAAAGGCTTAAATTAGCCTTACTTTATAAGCCTAACCTTGCCACTGCTTTATTAGCTCATCATAGTCAATGGTTTTGCCTTGTGGCTTCTCGTTGTCTAGCTTCGCTTTAGGTGAACCTTCTTGATTCAGCCACTCAGCTGGATCTTTGGGCTCATTCAAACGTGGGCCGCAGCCGCCATATGTTTCAGCGCGTTCATCCGCCGCTTGCATACGGGCCATGACTTGGTCCATTTCACCAGCCAAACGATCCATCGCCTCTTGCGGAGTAAACACCCCTGAGTTCACGTCACCGATTTGCTGCCACCAGATTTGGGCCAGCTTAGGGTAATCAGGCACGTTTACACCTGTTGGTGACCAACGAACGCGATCAGGCGAACGATAGAACTCCACTAAACCACCTAAGTTTGGTGCACGCTCAGTGAATGACTCATGGCGAATATCGCTGTCACGAATAGGCGTTAAGCCGACGTGGGTCTTCTTCAACGAAACCGTTTTGGAGACTGCAAATTGTGCATACAACCAAGCAGCTTTACGGCGGTCAACAGGCGTTGACTTAAACAAAGTCCACGAACCCGCATCTTGATAGCCTAGCTTCTGGCCTTCTTCCCAATAAGGACCATGCGGAGATGGAGCCATGCGCCATAGTGGCTTACCTTCGTCATCTACGGTGTTATTGCCGTCTTCTTTCGAGGCCACCATTGATGAAGTAAAGGCGGTGTACCAGAAAATCTGTTGTGCCACATTTCCTTGCGAAAGTGCTGGCAACGACTGATAGAAGTCATAGCTCGCCGCACCAGGAGGCGCATATTGGCGCAACCACTCATCCCACTTACGAATCGCATATACTGCTGCTGGAGCATTAGTTGCACCGCCGCGTGATACCGAAGCACCCACAGGATTACAGCTGCCCTCTTCCATACGAATGCCCCACTCATCAACAGGCACGCCATTAGGCAAACCTTTGCTGCCTGCACCAGCCATTGATAACCAAGCATCTGTCATACGCCAGCCTAAATCAGGCGCGCGCTTGCCATAATCCATATGGCCATACACCGGTGTACCGTCAATTTCTTTCACATGTACACTAAAGAATTCAGCGATGTCTTCATAAGCTGACCAGTTCACTGGCACGCCTAAGTCATAGCCGTACTTCTCTTTAAAACCGGCTTTTAGATCTTCACGCTGGAACCAGTCATAGCGAAACCAATATAGGTTAGCAAATTGCTGGTCGGGCAATTGGTATAAGCTGCCATCGGGGCCAGTAGTAAACGAAATACCCATGAAATCTTCAAGATCAAGATCAGGGTTTGTCACATCTGCGCCTTCGCCAGCCATCCAATCAGTTAAATTAACTGCTAACTGTAAACGCGAGTGTGTACCGATCAAATCGGAGTCATTGATATAAGCATCATACAAATTGCGGTTAGTTTGCATTTGCGTTTGCACCGCTTGCACTACCTCACCTTCACCTAATAATTGGTGGTTAACTTTAATGCCAGTGATTTCTTCAAAGGCTTTAGTTAAAGTTTTAGACTCGTACTCATGAGTTGGGATGGTTTCAGATAATACATTGATTTCCATACCCTTAAACGGTGCAGCTGCATCAATAAACCACTGCATCTCTGCAGCTTGCTCTTCTTTGCTCATGGTCGACGGCTGGAATTCATCGTCAATCCACTTAGTAGCGCTCGCCATATCGGCGTAAGCCGATGGCGTTCCTGCCATGCAGATCGCTGCAATGACAGAAGCTAAATATTTTTTATTCACTTGTTTTCCTCCTCACATTATTTTTTTCAATGGGAGAAGTATCGTAAATTAATACTCCACTTAAAGCAAACAATCTTGCGTTCATTCGAACATTATTTTTAAATTAAACGAACATTATTTTCGTTTAACTCGCAAGAATACTTAATACACCGGCTTGCCGCCATTCACTTCTAATGTAGTTCCCGTTATATAACGCGCATCATTTGAAGCTAAGTAGGCAA
>CALIFM010000092.1 GCA_938021685.1 uncultured Gammaproteobacteria bacterium
TACCATCAACTAATATCTATTCACCTATAGGTTTCTTACAATACTTACACTAAATAACTATTATTTGAAGTACAGCATGTATCAATATAGCGAAGCAGAAAGCCAGCAGCTCACTCAGCGCGCCCTACAATTTAAGGGCCAAGTTGAGCGATTTCAAAAAGCACAACTCGACCCTGATTTATTTCAGCAACTTCGCTTACGCAACGGGCTGTACAAAGAAAAGCAGGCTCACATGCTACGCGTTGCTATCCCTTATGGCTGTATGACCAGCACTCAACTGCATAAGCTCGCCGATATCTCACTGAAATTTGACAAAGGCTACGGTCATTTTACCACTCGGCAAAACATCCAATTTAACTGGCCAAAACTAGAAGAGACGCCTGATATTTTGCTAGAATTAGCCTCCGTCAATATGCATGCTATCCAAACCAGCGGCAGTTGTATTCGTAACATCAGTTGTGACCATTTAGCTGGTGTAGCAACCGATGAAATAGCTGACCCACGCCCATGGTGCGAAATGATTCGTCAATGGGCAAATTTACACCCTGAATTCAACTGGTTACCTCGCAAATTTAAATTTGCAGTGACGGGCGCAATAGAAGACCGTGCAGTTATTAAAATGCACGACATTGGCCTTAAAATCATTAAAGACAACAATACCAACACTCTGTTTGAAGTGTATGTTGGCGGCGGCATGGGCCGTACGCCCGTAATTGCCAAATGCATTCATGAGGCCCTGCCTGCTGCCGAGTTACTGCCCTACTTACAAGCGATTATTCGCATCTACAATCAATTTGGCCGGCGTGACCACAAATATAAATCACGCATAAAAATTTTAGTTAACGACTTGGGCATTGATAATTTTAGAAACCGTGTTGAAGCCGAATTAAAGCGTAACTCAAGCCACGCACCGCAAATGGACTGGCAAAAACTTAACAAATTGCGTCAAATGTTTGCGTTTCGCAGGCCCTCTGCTAAAAAAACGGGACCTGAACTGCAAATACCCGTAGCTAACAAAGCTTATTCACGCTGGCTAAAGCACAATACGATTGCCCACAAAAACGTCAATGAACGCATTGTTATGGTGTCGCTTAAAAGCACAAGTGCCGCACCAGGGGACATAACGGCTGCACAAATGCATGAGCTAGCAAACTTGGCGGAGCAATATAGCTTGAGCGAAATTCGCGCTAGCCACAATCAAAACTTAGTGCTTCCTCACGTTGAAACTCAACACCTTTATTCATTATGGCATGCACTTGACCAATTACAGCTAGCTACACCTAACACTGGCTTGTTAACCGATATTATCGCCTGTCCTGGGTTTGATTTCTGTTCCTTAGCCAACACCACCACCTTGGACATTGCCGCGCAAATAACCGACCACTTTACGGCGCTTAGAAACTTGCATCAAATAGGTGAAGTAAGCTTAAAAATATCAGGTTGTATGAATTCTTGCGGCCATCACCATGCTGGTAATATTGGTATTTTAGGCGTCGATAAAAAGGGCGAGCAGTGGTATCAGCTTACCTTAGGCGGGCGCGCTGATAACAACGCGACCATTGGCACGCGCTTAGGGCGGGCCATCCCTAAGCAAGGTTTGCTTGCGGCGATTGATACGATTATTGGAACTTATTTAGAAAACAGACATGAAGGCGAGCTATTTATCGATTGCGTAGAGCGTATCGGCGTTATTCCATTTCAGGAGCGCGTCTATGCAGATCATTAAAAATCAAAAAATTAGCGACAACCACTGGCAGTATGTCTTTGAGCTTAAAGGTCAGCCAGCAGAAATAATAAGCGAGCAGACAAAGCTTGATGCGCAGTCTGTGGTGCTTTTTAACGACTGGCAAGCCCTTAGTGCTGCGCAAAAGAACAAGGTTAAAGCTATTGCTTTTACGCCTGAAGATGAAATTAAGTTTACGCCACAGGAAATTGAAAAGTTTGCATTAATAGGCATAATTTTCCCTAGCTTTAATGAGGGACGAGGCTATACACAAGCTAATATAGTACGCCAACAGCTAGAGTTTAAGGGCGAGCTTCGCGCCATCAATGCCTATCGAGACAACTTATTGCTGCTAGACGCCTGTGGGTTTGATGCCTTTGATCTAGTTGCCGGTGAAAATGTCGAAACCGCTTTAACGGCTTTTGATGAAATACGCTTGCACACCGAGCATCGATAATAATTCGGCAGGCATCATCAAACTACACGTGACCGGCGCCTTCCAAACAAAGCATCTAAGGCTGTAAAAGCACGCTGACCGAGAGTTCCCGTAAGGTCAAGCGAGACAGCATTACGAAAAAACAACTCCATATCTAAATCAATACCAATAGCTGCGATATCGAAGTCAGCCCTGCGCTCCCAGCGATCAATCACGCGCAGCAAATGCTGATGCAAATAAGCCTCTCCATTGCACTGGCTGGTGCCGCTATCCATCGGTGCACCATCAGAGATCATCACTAGGCACTTACGCGACTCATTTCGCAGCGCTAAACGCTCACAAGCCCATTGCACCGCTTCGCCATCTAGGCCTTCTCGGTAATGGGTTGTATTAAGCATCGCAGCCATACCCAAGCGTGAGCGTCGCCACGAAGCATCCGCTTCTTTATAGACTACATGCAAGCGGTCATTCATCCGCCCGGGGGTTTCTGGGCTTCCCGCTTTGCGCCACGCTTTAATTGACCGTCCACCACTCCAGCCGTCGGTTGTAAAGCCAAGCACTTCAGTTTTAACACCTGCCAACTCCAGCGCACGTGTATAAATATCAACCAAGACTGCCACCGTTTCAAAACGCTGGCTCTTCATAGAACCAGAAGTGTCAATCAAGAAAGTAAGTGCAGTATCACAATGTGGTGCACTTTTTCCCTTTTTAAAAATACGGTGATTCTGTGGATTAGAAACCAGCTGGCTCAAACGCCGACCATCAATAAAGCCGTCGTCTTCACCAAAGTCCCAGCCAGCAAGATGCGAGACCGCAAACAATTGCTGCAAACGTTGCGCTAATCGAGGCACGCTAAAGGCTTGCGCCTTAATAAGCTCATCAAGCCTGCGACGCAAAGGCTCACGCTGGCTTAAGCCATACAGCTTTTCACCTGTTATTTCACGATCAAACTCAGTTGTAAACACTTGATATGGCTCACCAAAGACATCAGCAGTGTCGAAGCCACCTGCGCCAGCCCCACCATCTACATAGCGATCATCTCGGTCATCAACCGGCGGCATCGCTAAACGAATGCGCGAGATGCTTGCTCTGTTACTGTCGTCAGCACCTGCACCGCCAGCTACTAAGCTGCTAATAGTATTTGCGATATTTAGCGCAAATTCGGAATAAGCACGTTGATTATGTAAATGCGCCTTTAGTTTCACCAAATCGTGGCCAATTAAAGGCGCGAGTGTAAAACGGACATGCTCCAGCACACCCTCAACAATTGGATCGGTTACGGTTTGAATAAGCCTTGAGCGTACAATGTGGGTGATGCCATAGATGAGTTCGCCTAATTCGCTGTCGGTCAATGAATCGACGCGGCATTGCCAGCACCACCGCTCAAAAGAAGCCTGCATATTGGCTCGCACACCAACAAACGTGGATGCAACTAAGGCTTCTGTGCGTAGCTGCTCAAGAATATCAAAAACAATACGGCCTATCTCGTCTTCAGGCGTTAGGCTAGTATGAAGCTCTAAATCGCAATGGGCCAAACGCAATGCCATTGCGTCAGTTCGGCCACGGATATTAGTGATGGCATCATTATCACTATCAACGGCTAAGTAAGGGGTAGATAGATTGACGGGCTGACCACCGAGAAACAAACGTTGCTGGCGAAATTCAGCGTTTGGCCGACCTCCCACTGCACGCACTGCCGCTGCACAATGGCGCTCTACCCGCCTGCGTCTGAGATGTTTACTGACTGCCGTCATCGGTCATTTTGCAACGAGCAACCTTTAAGAAGCCTCTTGGCTTAGCACAGACTCTTCTAACTCAACCCCAAATGCCCGCTGATAATATTCTGCAATTAATGAGCGTTCCGCATCATCACATTTATTTAAAAAAGACAAGCGAAATGCATAAGCCACATCGTCAAAAATTGATAAATTCTCAGCCCAGGTGATAACCGTTCTAGGGGACATGACCGTTGAAATATCACCTGCCTCAAAAGCTTTACGCGTTAAATTAGCCATTGCCACCATCGACTCAACAGTTCTGTCTTGGCCTCGTATACTGGCAACCTGCGCCTTAACAATTTCAACTTCTTGCTCATCCGGCAAATAGTTCAATGTAGCAACAATACTCCAACGGTCAATTTGTGCTTGATTAAGCACCTGCGCACCATGATAAAGGCCATTCAAATTGCCTAGACCCACTGTATTAGCCGTGGCGAACAAACGAAACCCAGTATGCGGGCGAATGACGCGGTTTTGATCCAGCAAAGTGAATTTACCATCGCGCTCTAAAATGCGCTGTATCACGAACATCACATCGGGCCTACCTGCATCAAACTCATCAAAAATGAGTGCCACTGGTCGCTGCAAGGCCCATGGTACAATACCCTCTTGAAACTCAGTTACTTGTTTGCCATCGCGCAAGCTAATAGCGTCACGTCCAACCAGATCAAGCCGGCTGATGTGCCCGTCTAAATTAACGCGCACACAAGGCCAATTTAAACGCGCAGCTACTTGTTCAATATGAGTCGATTTGCCGGTGCCATGATAGCCTTGTATCATCACTCGGCGGTCTTTCGCAAAACCGGCCAAAATAGCCAAGGTAACGTCTTTATTAAAACGATAAGACTCATCCACTTCTGGTACGTGCTCATCGCGCTCACTAAAGCCCATTACTTCTAGGCTGGTATCAAATCCAAATAAATCACGCACACTCATAGGCGTGTCTGGCTTCATTGAAGCAAGAGAAGTATCGGTCTTAGGCATTATTTACTATTTAAATTTAATTAATTCTATACAGTCACGCTGGCCATAAAACCATCGCGTTAATAATTCAATTTTAGCGGCTTTTATTCGCAACAAGTATAAAAAACCTATTGAGAGTACCTATTGCGGTATAAGTCGTTCATTGCCAAAATCTGTTATTGGGCCTATCGTGAATTTATAATTACTCTTTACCCACTTTGCGCTGCCGATAAGCCACATACAACCCGCTAAGACCAATCAAAGCCGCACCAAAATACTGATGGCTAGGAATACGTTCCGCAAAGGCTAAGTAACCAATCAAAATGGCCCATGGCAAAACCAAATAATTGAACGGTTGCAAAATCACCGCAGGTGTCCATTTGAGGGCTTTAATGTTTAACAAATGGCTGAGCACACTACAGCCGCATAGCAATGCGACCCATACTATTTCATGGCTTGGCACCGGTGCCCAGTTGAACAACGCTAGAGGCAAGCTGAACAGCAAACCGACTAAACCCGTGTACAACAAAGTAGACTCAGCGCTATCTGTGCGCCCTGCTTTACGTGTGAATATATTGTATAAAGCAAACATCAGTGCACAAGCTAATGCCATTAAACTATAACGATTAAAGGCAACAGAGCCGGGCGCAATAATAATCACAGTGCCAATAAACCCTGTGAATACTGCGAGCCAACGCCGCCAGCCAACTTGTTCTTGCAGCAGCCACGGCGACAAAGCAGTGATAATCAACGGGAAAGTGACCATGATGGTATGAATTTCACCTAGGCCTATGTTCTTTAAGATATAGGCGAACAAATACACCTCAACTACCAATAACAAGCCACGTGTAACATGCAGTGGCACACTGTTCACTTTTAATGCCTGTTTAAATGTCTGCTTCCGGGTTGCCCACCAGCAGGCAAACGCAAAGAAGGCTGCATAACGAAAAGTGACAAACACCGACAGAGGCGTACTTTCTCCCAAATGCTTGGTGAGCGCATCTTGCGCTGCAAACACGAAGGTAGCGACTACTATCAGCAAAATTCCTTTGTTATGTGGGTGCATATTTTTTTATATTTGGGTTATGCTGCTAGCAAATCAAAAACGCATTATAACCTTCTATTTTACTGCGGGACACAGATGATTTACATTACCAGCAATTTAAAATAGCTTGTCCTATTGATATCTTAAACAAGCATCTATAACACTATGCATCAACGACAACTTGGCCCCTTCTCTGTTTCCGCCATCGGCCTTGGCTGCATGAACATGTGCTGGGGATACGGTCCGGGCGCCGATGACACCACCTGCGCCCAATTACTTAATCAAGCTTTAGACAAAGGTTATAGCTTTTTAGATACCGCAGCCATGTACGGCATGGGTGACAGCGAAAAGCTAATTGGCAAGCATATTGGTCATCGACGTGACGAATATACTTTGGCCAGCAAGTGTGGCATTTTCAAGGATGCGACGGGCCAAACTGAAACCAATGGCCGTCCCGAAGTACTAAGGAAAACTTGCGAAGACAGTCTGCGACGCTTAAACACCGATGTGATCGATCTATACTACTTACACCGCATTGATAAAAACGTGCCGGTGGAAGACAGTGTCGGCGAAATGTCACGATTTGTGGAAGAAGGCAAAGTGCGCGCGCTTGGCCTGTCAGAAGTTAGCTCCTCCAGCTTGCGCCGCGCACATGATATTCACCCTATTACTGCCCTACAATCAGAATACTCATTATGGACACGCACTCCTGAGCGCAAAATCTTGGCAACCTGCAGAGAATTAGACGTTGCTTTCGTGCCATTTTCTCCGCTTACTCGGCAATTTTTAACTGGCAAGGCCACCGACAACAGTAGCATGCATCCTGAAGATATTCGCATGACTATATCAAAACCACGCTTTGAACCAGATAATTTTACAATTAACAGCGCTCTACTAAAGCCGTATGGCGAAATTGCACGGCGTGAGGGTTGCAGCATGGCGCAATTAGCGCTGGCTTGGATCTTAGCTAAAGACCCTAACTTCGTACCAATCCCCGGTACTAAGCACCTTGATTATCTGATAGAGAATGCAGAAGCCAGTGAAGTCAAATTAAGCGCTGCGACTGTCAAACAACTTGATGCTTTAATCAATGAAGAAACCATAGCTGGCCGGAGGTACACTGATGATTTGATGGGCAGCACTGACTCGGAACAAGACTGATGGCAACAAAATTAAATGTAGAACGACTAAACGATTTATTGCAGCGTGAGCTTTATCAATACCCTTGCATTGTTGAGTCAGTTGGCGAGCTACGTGCTAGTGTGCGTCACCCTATAGGAAGAGAGCATTTGCGTCCTGGTGGCACGGTAGCTGGCCCCGTCATGATGACCACTGCCGATGTGGCCTTGTTCGTTGCCATTCTTGCTCACATTGGTGAGATACCACTAACAGTGACCACCAGCTTAAATTTTAATTTTATGCGCAAGCCCAGTGCAAACGCAGACTTACTAGCTCATGCACGCTTGCTGAAAGTAGGAAAAAATTTGGCGGTTGGTGATGTTGAATTGTATTCCGAAGGCGATGAACGCATGGTTGCACATGCCACTGGTACTTATGCCATCCCACCAAGAAAACCAAATAAAACACCCTAATCAGTT
>CALIFM010000093.1 GCA_938021685.1 uncultured Gammaproteobacteria bacterium
GTTGTCGCGACTAAAGTCAGTCATATTGAGGGCGGTGCTTTGTGGGGCGGACGAGTGCTGGCATTTGCGATTTTAGTGATCTATTTAGGTGCACAGCTGGGCGTCTTGGTGCATCGCTATGTTTTACGCACTGAATGCCCAAGTGTGTTGAGCGTGGCGGCGGCGACGCCTAAATATAATCGCCAACGCCTGCTTTATGCGGGGTTAATGAGTGCATGGAGCTTGTTTGTGATGTTGGCTTCGTTTGCATTGTTGTTTTTGTGGCTGGGTGATGGTCCAGTGCAGGGTGCGATGGCTTTTGTGCTGACCTTGTTGCAATTGCCGCTGTGGTGGTTGTTTGGTCGCTTTGCGCTGGCCTTGCCGCTTGTTGCGTTAGGCCCTAGAAAAAATAAGCACGACCACGATGGACAGATGCGTGGTCATCCACTTGCGTACGCATGGCGCTTAAGCCATGACCATCATATAGGTACTTTTGTGGTGCTAGGTGTACAGGCTTGGGTATTGATTACTGTGCCTAGTGTGTTATGGGAGCACTTTTTTGCCAGTGCTGGCATGCCACTGTTCATAAAGCTCACTTTTATATCTTTGATAGGGTGGTTATGTGCGGTGTATTTTTTTGTATGTCTATCGCTTACTTATCGCCAGTTGACACCGTGATGCAGTTGTTTGTGAATAGGCTTCCCTAGTATTATGAGCAGGACTAGGGCTCAAGGTCGAGAGCTTTTTAAAGTAAAGATATGTGATTTATTCGCCCCTGTTTTTTCTTGCTTGCCGAGGGGCAGCAGTTTAGAATGGTTTTATGCGGCTACTAAGGGCCGTGGTGCTGTTAGTGGGCAAAACCGAATGGTTTCTGTCTATCCTTAGCTCAAGAAAACAGTGTGCGATATGGCTGAATTATTAGCAAAAATTGAATCTATTATCACCTCATTTAGTTGGTCGCAGCTTGGCTTCGCTAGTTGGTTTTGGTTGAGCATCGCGATTTGGGTGTTGCTCAGCTTTGTTGTCGGGCGCTGGGCTGAAGGACGCGGGCGTAATGGCTTTTTACTGTTTTTTGTTAGCTTATTGTTATCGCCTTTAATTGGCGCTTTGTTATTGTTGGCGTTGCCTAAAAACAGCACATTGTTGCGAGATGAAGAACGTTTATTGCGCAGTGGCAATCACAAACGTTGCCACGTATGCGATGAAATTGTTAAAGCTAATGCGCTAAAGTGTAAGCATTGTAGCTTGATTTTTGATCAAGCTGCCGTTGAGCAGCAGCGCATTGAAGAGGGACACATGAGGCGTTGTGACTCTTGTGCTGAAGTCATTAAGGCCCAAGCGATTAAATGTCGTTTTTGTGGATATCTGGCCCCACTTGGGTGAAATGGAGCTTTCTTTTGCACTAAGTAATGATGGTGCAATTAATTATTAGAGAGTTAAATTTGTCACATGGTGAATCAGCCCATATCGGTGGACAAATGGAAGCAGATATATGCCCCATTTAGCTGATAAAAACTACCGCTGATGGTGGCGTTCGAGTATAATAAAACCGTAATTTAAATAATACGTATAAGTATAAGTATGAGTAAATCTACCTTTGTTGCTTTAGCTGCTGCTTTGATTTTTGGACCGGCTGCAAACTTAATCACATCAGCGCAAGCTTACGAACCAGCTGATGGCTGGTACATCAAGCCCTACTTGGGTTATATGGACCTATCCAATACGGCAGGGCAGTCCAGTGGCATACAGGAACAAGACACCATTGCGAAAATTTTGCCTGATTCTGGCGGCGTAGCAGGCTTGGGCATCGGCTTTCGCTATAACGATTTCATTGCGGCCGAGGTGGCATGGCAATATAGCCGTAGCGACCATCAAAGCACGTTTACTGATGGCACAGCCTTTGATGGTGATTTTGCCGCTAATGCTTTGTTCGTTAATGGTTATTACTTTATTGATTCTAAAACGACTTTCCGCCCTTATGTAGGATTAGGGCTAGGTTGGGCGCAAGAAATTGACCTTGACTTTAACAGCGGTGGGGTCGAGCGTAGTTATACCACTAGCGGTGATCCAGGCTTGCATTTGATGTTGGGCGCAGAGTATGAAATGTTGCCGGGCTTAAGCCTGCAAACTGAATTAGGTTATGCTAGCTTTCCTGATTTAGATATGAAAAGCGAGACTGATAGTAGTCGCTTATTCTTGGTGGACTATCAGCCTATTACCTTGCAAGCGGCGCTACGTTATCGGTTCTAAGGGTAAGGTATAGTTTGGGCGAAGTTTAATTTTAAGCTTATCTCTATTTTTTTGCGTGAGATGCTTTGTAAATACTAAGAAGAATGCCTTCTTCCTCTTGAATAGTAGGAAAATTTAAGACGGCACAAACCCCTCATTAGTGTAATATTTGTAGCTGCGCTGCGTCAGACCATCTAGTTGTGCAAATAGCTTGTCATTAATTTTGCGAAACTTAAAACAGCTTTTACCGTACATTTTTTGGGTCAGTGTGCGGCTTACTCCTTTGAGTAAATAAGGTTGAAGATAGACAGGCATTAAGTGATAGCTTACATAATACTGGCGCATAATGACTGCACCAAAAAATAAAGGCTTGCCGCTAGATAAAATATGATGAGAATAGAGGTAAAAGTTGCCTTTTTCATCATGCGCTACTTCCATGTTGCCGCGATGTTTTTCTAGCAGTGGTTTTAGAGCCTTAAACACTTCGCTAAGCTGTGCAGCACGCATATCATGTTTAGCGGCTTGTTGCGCATCCATACCGACACTCTTAGTAACGTATGGAGAGGAGTGTAGAGGAGATTGTACAGAAGTGTTCAAGACAGCTGGGTTAGTGTGGTAAGTGGGTATGCATCATCTATTTTGTGAAGATGCGCTTGTTATAATTTATTCAAGGAGAGGTACTATAGCACGCAATAATAGTTATGCAATATATTATCAAATTTTACTGGAGTGGCCTTTGTCAGTAGTTTATGCCCAGCTGACTTATTCCAGCTACCATTGATGCGGTCTAATTGGCCACTGAGGCAGATGGTGAAAAATTTAAATATACAAATAAATAGCTAAATTTTATTGATTAATTGGCCAAATAAGAAAAAATTAGATAGTAGGTGCCATTAATTCTTTATATTGAACCGTTTGATCAGGTGCATATAGGCAAATCTAAATATTTACAGCTATCTTGAAATTATTGCCTGTTTGTTAGCGTTCTTATGCGACCAATGACCGCACGAATATTGACAAGCGGGTATAATTAGTCGATGATTGGATAGAATCTGGCTTGTTCTCCAGCCTTCTTATCTACTGCCTTATCTTAGTCTCTTAAAGCTTTTTTGCGCTATTTATAGTGCTTAGTTATTATAACTTCTCGGCACATAACTGAATTGTGCTGCGGTGATCTTGCTTCGCTAAAGCTTAGTAGCTGGGTCATGCTCTATTATCTGCTTTTTTGATTATGTAGAGTGTCGGGCTTGTGCCTTAGCCAATTGGCAGATTCTATCGCATAATTCAGGAAAACTGATGCCGACAGCTTGTGCTGACTGCGGTAGTAAGCTTTGTAATGTTAGGCCGGGAACGGTATTGGCCTCTAACATCCAAATGTTGCCTGCTTCGTCCATTCGAAAATCAATTCGGCT
>CALIFM010000094.1 GCA_938021685.1 uncultured Gammaproteobacteria bacterium
GCTTGTCTTCTTTTAATTCACTTACACTTAACCATGTAACTCATTAATTTACATGGTGCAATAAGTCTAAGCGAGTATCAGTGAATATTTGCTGAACGCAAATAGCTCCGAGACATGAACACCCGATAGGCCACGGGCACCACAAACAAAGTCATCAAGGTAGACACCCCTAAGCCCCACACAATCGCGGTCGCCACTGGCCCCCACAATAAAGACTCACCACCAAGGCCCGTGGCCAACGAGAACAAACCGGCAATAGTAGTGAAGGATGTAATCAAAATTGGCACCACGCGGCGCTTAGCCGCATAGATGGCCGCATGCACCAAAGGCACGCCACTGGCTAAATAATTATTCGCGGTTGAAATAAGCACAATAGCGGCATTAACTGCAATTCCTGCCAGCGCCACCACGCCATACAAAGTGAATAAACTCAGAGGGTTAGCTGTTACTAATAAACCAACTACTACACCGGTAAACGCCATCGGCACAGTGGTCAAAATCATCAAAGGCTGAAAATAGCTTCTGAACTGCGTGCCTAAAATCACATACATCAGTAACACACCGAACAACATCAACTTACCGATGGAACCCAAGCTTTCATTCAAGTCATCAAGTTGGCCTGTAAAATCCAAGCTCACATTGGGGTGATTAATTGCCACCTTAGCCCACTCATCTTTAATAATCTGATTAGCTTGTGGCGTATCAATCAACGCCTTATCAATATCACTTTCTACGGTAATTGCACGGCGAAAATTATAATGGCGAATACTGCCAAAACCTTGTGCTAAGCGGTATTCGAGCACGCTGCGCAACGCAATTGGCTGCCCTGCGGCGTTGTTCAAGGTGAAGTCCAACAAGCGGTCAATGGACGATAACGACACATCCTGCGCGCCTTGCACTCGAATTTGCACCGTCTCTCCTGCTTCACGCACCTCGGCCACCACTTCGCCGTCGGTCAATAAGCGCAAGCTGCGCAGCACGTCTGATAGCACTAAACCTGAACGGCGCAACGCATCGTGCTTTACCGACAAGCTCATCTCTTTTAGGCCGGGTGCATCGTCGTCCGCCACATCTTTGGCCCATGGTGTTTGCGCTAAAATAGCTTTAACCTGCTTTACACCCGCACGAATATCTGCCACTTTATCTCCGCGCACTTTCACGCTAATTGCTTTAGCTGTGGGCGGCCCACCCGCCAAACGAATAAAGTACACTTTCTTTGGTCCAACAATTTGCGTGATCTTATCACGCAAGCTATCAATCACCTCGTCTACTTCAAGCAAATCAGGCGCACTCGGCGGCAATGACACTAGAATTTGTCCATACTGTGAACCCTGAAGCGCTGAAGTTTCAGTGAAATTCTGTCCTGCATACGCCACAACACTACGCCGCTGAACAGGGTCAACTTCATCCAACACAATGTTTTGTAGTTCACGCACCTTTTCTAAGGTCAGTTCCAGCGGCGTGCCATTTTCCATCTCCATGCTGATGTAAAACAAGCGCAGTGGGTCCGAAGCAAAAAAATCGGTTTTGACTAAAAACGGCTTTACCTTGTCGTTTTGCATCAAACCTGGATTGACCTGCCCCGCTATCGCCGCAAATAAAGAAGCGATAAACAGCCCTACTGCCAACAGTAACACCAACCACGGCACGCGCATCAACAGCATCAACACCTTGGTATACACTCGACGCAAAGAGCGAATCACACGCACTCGAATTCGCTGAACAAGAGAAGGTTTATCAAAACGCAACTTAGCTCTCAGCATATGGCTAGGCAAAATCCAATAAGCTTCAATCAGGCTGATTGCCAAAGCAATGGTCACGACCAACGGCACTAAACGCATAAATTCACCAATGATGCCTGGCAGCAACATCAGTGGTAAAAAAGCTGCCATGGTGGTTAACACTGCCGCCGTTACCGGCGCAATCACTTCACCCAAGCCTTCTTTAACTGCCAACATCGCAGGAGAGCCACGTTCTAGGCGATAATAAATACTTTCCACCACCACCACCGCATCATCCACCAACATGCCAAGGCTGATCACAATGCCCAGCAGCACCATCACATTCAAAGTTTCGCCCGACGATTGCAATATCCAGAACGAACCCGTCAGCACAAACGGAATGGCAATGGAGGTTAAAAAAGCAGTTTTAAGGCCCAAAAACAGCCACACCACCACCATCACCATCAACAGGCCAATCAAAGCATTGGTTTGCATCACGTCCAGCGCATTACGCGTGATTTCCGTTTGATCATCCGCTAAAAATAATTCTACCCCTGCTGCCTCGCGCCTGTCTTTGCTTTGTGCTAAATAGGATTGAATACGCTCCACCAGCTGCAAAGTGTTAGTGCTGGCCTGCTTATTCACTGCCAACATCACCGCTGGCTTGCCTTCCCATAACACATGGTGCTGCGGCTTTTCCCAACCCGGCTGCACACTGGCCACTTGCGATAAACGCACTTCGCCTGATGCGCCAAGCACAGGCACTTGCGCCAAAGCCTGTGCATCCGCTTGTAAGCGTGCAAAGCGTACTAGCCACGTTTGATCACCTACTGACTTAGAGCCAGCTGATAAATCACGGTATTGCAAAGCAACCGTATCCGCCACCTGCGAAGGGCTGATACCAAGGCTTTCCAATTTCTGCATATCAAAGCGCACTTGCAACTCGGGTTGTTGCAAAGCGGTCTCTAAAATACGATCAACTCCGCGGATACGCTCCAAATCTTTTTTCACCAAATCCGCTTGGCTGCGCAAATTGGCATCATCTGCTAAGCCTGTCACCACCACTGTGGCGGTCGGAAAGGCATTGGCGGTGGTTACTTCAAATATAAATGGGGATTCCACCGCATCAGGCAGCTCGCTTTCACGGTTTTGAATCTCACGGCGCAAATCCGTAATACGCTTGTCAAACTCGCGCTCACTTAAGTCATTAAAACGCACCAACACATTGGAAAAACTATCTTGACTGCGACTTGAGACAAACTTGATGTCTCCCACTTTGCGAATGCCATCCTCCAGTACATCAGTCACACGCTTCTCCACATCCTCCGCAGACATGCCAGGGGCCACAGTGGAAATATCGATCCAATTAAAATTGATGGTCGGGTCTTGCTCGCGCGGCATCAAAAAGTACGATAGCATACCCACAACCAGCACTAATACGAACACTAAGTTGGTAAGCACATGATTGCTTAAAAAGCGCTCAAAGAAAGTGCTTGGCGCAGCATTAGGCAAGCTTGGTTGCGATGGACTCATGATCTGCGAGATATTTACAAAAAATTATAGTAAAGCGCGGGTTAAGGTTGCATTAGCTCGACTGCATCACCATCATTCACGCCATAGCGCCCTTGCGTGATCACTGAAATGAGATCCACCTCAACGGGCACATCTTTTCCTAGTTGTGCTTCTTGCAACGGCACAAACTTCGCCGTGTTTTCCTCAATAGTAAAATAGCCCAGTCCACCATCACGCTCCACTAAGTACTGCGCGGGCAAGTGTGGCAGCACTTCTTGCCACTCAAGTTGTCCCGACGCCCCAACAATTGGACGCTTACCGCTAAAGCGCAATCGAATTTCTTGCTGGTTATTGGCTTCATTCAAATACGGTAACCAGGTGCGAATCGTAGCTGGATAGCTTTGCCCTGCGGCTATGAACTGCAAGCCTTTAGCTTGCGTAATAGACTCGCCCATCGACGGCGGCAAGCTAGCCTTGGCCTCTACGTTAGTCACATCAAGCAGCCTAAACAATGGCATTCCTACCACTGCCAACGAACCAAGCTGCGCTTCGCGCGCTGTGATTACGCCGTTATACGGAGCTTTGACTGAGCAATTCTTGATCTCCACCTTGGCTTTTTGCAAGCGTACACCTGCTTGCTCTTGATTAGTCTGCGCTTGATTAAGTTGCTGCTTAGCAATCGCATTGCCCGCCGCCAGTTGCTTAAAACGCCCAGCATCCTTTTTAGCCAAGTTATAAGCCGATTGGGCCGCAGCTACATCCAGCTTGCGTTGTTCACAATCCAAAGCCACCAGCTCATCGCCCTTAGCCACTGTATCGCCTACTTGGGCATTCACCGCTAAGATTTCAGCATTGGCTTGCGCGCTAATAGTCGCATGATTCAAGCTCACCACCTGCGCAGCAATGCTCATTTGTGGGTACACCACCAAGTCGCTAATCGGTGCAGCCTGCACTCGTACCATCGCCTCTTCTTGCTGAGCTGCTAGCCCATTAGCCAGCACGCAAAGCGAACTGCCTAATAAAATTGCTTTTAGTTTTTTATTTAACACTAGATGCGGAAATTCTAACAAATATAAAAATTAGGACGTAATATACACCAATCCTCTTGCCACAATCATTTATGCTGAAAGCCGCCATTGTCCCAACCACTTAATCTTCACGTTGTCACGAATAACGCCGTTGGCCGTTTGTCATACCCTGCCAAATTATCTGTTTTTTTTGAAGTGAAAATCACGGCATAATAGGCTGCTTGAACACCTGTCATTATAATTCTTTCCACGAAAATGTCTTTAAACAAAAACTGGTTGATTTTTCTGCTAAGCAACGGCTTCGCTGTCTCCGATGATAGCCCAGCTCATCTCAAAAAGCGCAGCACAAACAACGCAACTTATCTATATGATTTATCTGAATTAGGAGCTTTATTTTGCGATGGCGAGGACGCCAACACGTTTCTGCAAGGTCAGCTCAGTAATGACATTAGCTTATTGAGTGATAAGCACCCGCATCAGCTTAGCAGTTATTGCACCCCAAAGGGTCGTATGCTCGCGCTATTTCATGTGCTCAAGCTGGAACAAGGCTTTGCCCTAATCGCTCCGCATGCGGTACTTGATAAAGTCAAAAGCCGATTACAAATGTTTGTGATGCGCTCAAAAGTTACTTTTACTGAAGAAAAAGACGCTGTTTTGCTAGGAATAAGCACCACCAATGATACTGACAAACTAATAGCACTGTGCCAGCAGTACAATGCCAAAAGTTACCCGAATACCACACTAAGCATCACTGAAGAAAAACAAACGGCGCGTCGCTTTATTCTTACCAACACTGAAGCTGCCAGCAAGCTATGGCCGTTATTAAGCAAACAATGCGGTTTAGGCGATTCATACAGCTGGCGCGCACTAGATATCAACAGCGGCTTGCCACAGCTATACGCCCCACTCATTGAAGCCTTGATCCCACAATCACTGAATCTAGATCTAGTAAATGGTGTGAATTTCAAAAAAGGTTGTTACCCCGGCCAAGAGATCATTGCCCGGGTTAAATACCGCGGCAAGCCCAAAACCCGCATGGTCAGCGCCGAACTCAGCGCCGAGCATGCTGTGCAGATTGGGCAAAGTGTGTTCATTGACGGCAAAGCGCAAAGTGCAGGCCAAGTGGTTAATCTTGTTCCAGGTGTGCACACTGCATCGGGCAATCATCTACTACAAATCACCCTACCCATCAACGCACTAAGCACCGGCAACGTTTATTTAGGCGAAGCCGACGGCCCAGCTTTAGTGCGACGTCCGTTGGCTTATCTGATTGCCATCACTTAAATAACTATCACGATCAGTGCCCGGCAAGGACGCAACCAGCTAAATCTTAGGCAGGCAAATACCCAAGCTGTAAACAGACTAAGCGCCAATACTAGTGTCCTACTGATAATTGCCTTAAGTAAACACAAGACTTAACGAGCCAGCGCCAAATTGACCGCTGAATCGGTTAAACTATACCCTTAGCAAACGCAACCCACCTAATGCTACAAACTGTTCGTAACAAAATCGGCTCGCAGGTCATCCAATGGATTGTCAAACCACGGGCGACCTACACCGAAGGCTTAATTGACTTTGAGCGCCTCCAGCAAGAAATTTTGCCAGGCGACGTGTTGTTGGTGGAAGGCCAGTCGCAAGTTAGCCGCATCATCCAAACGGTCACCCAAAGCCGCTGGTCGCATTCGGCCATTTGCGTGGGCTGTTATGCTGATTTTGCCCAATATGTGCCTGAAGGCGTAGATCTCAGTGATGCAAAGGCCAACCCTAACAAACCCTACTTAGTCGAAGCCGAGCTTGGCAAAGGCACCATTTTAGAGCCCGTCGAGCAATACCATGATTTTCGTGTGCGCGTATGCCGCGCCACAGGCCTTTCCGAAAAAGACCGGAACATCATAGTAGAGTTTGTCACTGGGCGGCTAGGCGCCGAATATAATGTACGTCAGCTTTTAGACTTGGCCCGTTTCTTATTTCCATATGAAGTTTTGCCGCGTCGCTGGCGCTCCAGTTTATTTGAGCACAACGCTGGCCCTGAAACAAAGATTGTCTGCTCCACCCTTATTGCCGATGCGTATCAATCAGTCAAATTTCCGATCTTGCCAATTTTATCGCCTACTGAAGAAGAGCAGAGCGGGCGCAAGGGCCATCCAAGCGAACACCGACTTTTCAAGCGCAATTCTAAGCTATTTTCACCTGCTGACTTTGATATCTCGCCATTCTTTAGCATTGTGAAGTTTCCCAAATTTACTTGGGGGGATGGAAGCCATTATCATCAGTTACCCTGGGCAAAAGGCAGCAAAAGCCACCCTAATGACCCCGACATCTCACCCGAGTACACTGCTGCTGCGCAAGCTGAAGAACTTAAGCACGCGCAGCAACATGAAAGTAAAAAAGCTGACAATTACCCTACTGATAATAAAATCACCTAACCATTAATATTTTTACATTTATTCATTTACCTAACGCTTACATTTAGCCTTAAAAGATATGGTGCAACCAATGTTTAAAGCACGTGAAGTTTATATTGTCGACGGCAGCCGCACGCCGTTTCTAAAGTCACAAAATGTGCCCGGCGCTTTTCGCGCTTCAGACTTAGCTGTAGCCGCCGGCCGGCCTCTGCTAGAACGCCAGCCCTTTTCACCCGAAGATTTAGACGAAGTAGTGCTTGGCTGTATGATCCCTGGCGCAGACGAAGCCAATATTGGTCGCGTGGTTGCATTGCGCTTAGGCTGCGGCAAAAAAGTACCGGGCTATACCGTGCAGCGCAATTGTGCATCAGGTATGCAAGCGGTAGACTCTGCCGTTAAAGACATCCAGCTTTGCCGCCGTGACCTCGTGCTCGCTGGTGGCACCGAATCGATGAGCCATTCACCTATCTTGTTTAAAGAATCGATGGCAACATGGCTAGGTAATTGGGCGAAAGCCAAAACCATGAAACAAAAGCTAGCTGCCTTAAGCACGCTGCGGCCTGGGATGTTGACACCAGAAATCGCCTTACTCAAAGGCCTTAGCGATCCTATCGTTGGTTTATCTATGGGTCAAACCACTGAAGTGATCGCACAACGCTTTGGCATCACCCGTGAACAAATGGACGAGTACGCTGTGCGCAGCCACGAACGCTTGGCTGCCGCTATCGACAGCGGCTTGTTCGATTTTGAAGTGGAAACCATTATCGATGGCAAAGGACGCTATTTTGATGTGGACGACGGCTTGCGGCGCGATTCTAGCATTGAGCGCTTGGCTAAATTACGCGCCATTTTTGATCGCCCTTACGGCAAAGTCACCGCTGGCAACAGTTCGCAGGTCACTGACGGCAGTGCTTGGTGTATTTTAGCTAGCGAAGAAGGCTTGAAAAAACATGGGCTTAAACCACGCGCGAAAATTGTACAAATTGAATGGGCCGGCCTTGACCCACGACAAATGGGTCTCGGTCCCGTGCACGCCACCATGCCCATTTTACGTCAGCAAAAATTAGAGTTGAGCGATATTGACTATTGGGAAATCAACGAAGCTTTTGCTGGCCAAGTGTTGGGCTGTCTAGCTGCTTGGGAATCAGCAGATTATTGCAAAGACGAGCTCGACATGAGCAGCGCAATGGGCAGCATCGATCAAGCACATCTTAATATAGACGGCGGCGGCATCAGCTTGGGTCATCCTGTTGGTGCTACTGGCGCACGCATCATTTTACATATGATGCATGTGTTAGAACGCCAACAAGCCCAGCGCGGTGTTGCTACCTTGTGTATCGGTGGTGGCCAAGGCGGTGCCACGCTAATTGAACGTATAGGGACATAGACCAAAAGGGACAAAAGCATGACAACAAGCAACTTTAAGCACTGGTATTTAGGCACCGATGATGAACAGGTGGCGTGGCTATGCTTTGATCAGCATGATAGCGCTGTCAACACATTGTCATCGGCCACACTCAACGAGCTTGCACAAATACTGACACAGCTTGCGCAAGACCTACCCAAGGCCTTAGTCATTACGTCGGCCAAAGAATCCAGCTTCATCGTGGGTGCAGACATTGAAGAATTCACTAAAATCAAAAGCGCACGAGACGCACGTGATTTGGTCGAGCGTGGTCAAAATGTATGCCAGCAACTTGAAGACTTACCCATTCCTACTATCGCCTTGATTCACGGCTTTTGCCTCGGCGGCGGTATGGAGCTGGCACTGGCCTGTGATTACCGCATCGCTGAAGATGACCCAAGCTGCCGAGTAGGCTTACCTGAAGTAATGCTGGGCATCCATCCCGCTTTTGGCGGCACAGTGCGCATGATCGAAGTCGCTGGGCCCACTTTAGGTATGGATTTGATGCTCAGCGGCCGCAGCCTTATTGCACGCTCTGCTGCTAAGGCTGGCATCGTCGACAAGGCCGTACCCAAGCGTCATTTTGACTTAGCTGTGGCCGACTATATCGAACGCAAGCCTGCCAAAGCCCGTGCAAGTAAAGCGCAACAAATGTTGAACTCTGCCGCATCGCGGCCTCTACTAGCCAAAGTGCTAGAAAAGAAAGTAGCAGAAAAAGCGCGTCGCGAACACTATCCCGCGCCTTATTCATTAATCAACCTCTGGAAGCAACACGGTGGCAACCGTAAAGCAATGTTTGCAGCCGAGGCCGATTCAGTCGCCGAGTTGGTGGCTCACCCTACTTCTAAAAACTTGGTCAACGTCTTTTTCTTACAAGAAGGCTTAAAGAAACAAGGCAAAATCATAGATGCTCAGCCCATCAAGCATGTACATGTGATCGGCGCAGGTGTCATGGGAGGCGATATTGCTGCTTGGACAGCTTTGCAAGGCATGAAAGTAACCTTGCAAGATCGCAACCCAGAAAGCGTGACCCGTGCCTTAAAACGCGCACAAACACTGTTTAAGAAGAAGCTAAAGATTAAGCGTGCAGTACAGGCTGCGATGGATCGACTACATCCCGACTTAAACGGCGACGGCCTTAAAAAAGCTGACTTGATCATCGAAGCCATTTTTGAAGACTTAGAAGTTAAACGCAGCCTATTCCAAGAAGTGCAAGAAAATGCGCACTCTGATGCACTGTTAGCCACTAACACCAGCAGTATCCCGATTGAGGACATCGCCAGCGTTCTTAAGAACCCAGGGCGCTTGGTGGGGCTGCACTTTTTTAATCCTGTGGCGAAAATGCAATTGGTTGAAATCGTATCAGGGCCACAAACGCAAGCTAAAATAGCTGCACGCGCGGCAGCTTTTGCCGGCAGCATCAAACGCTTACCGGTGCCGGTCAAAAGCAGCCCGGGCTTTTTGGTTAACCGAGTATTGGTACCGTACCTAATTGAAGCTGTCTACTTGCAAAAAGAAGGCCATTCCATTGAAGAAATTGACGAAGCCGCTTTGCAATTTGGCATGCCAATGGGGCCCGTTGAGCTAGCGGACGTGGTTGGCCTAGATATCTGTCAAAAAGTAGCGAGCAATATCTTGGGCGAAGACAAAGTGCCCGATGTAATCAAGCAAAAAGTGGATAACAGTCAGTTAGGTAAAAAATCTGGCACTGGGTTTTATAAATATAAAAAAGATAAGCCCATCAAACAACAAGTAAGCTTAACTACAGAGCAAGTCCAGCAAATCCAAGACCGATTAATCTTGCCCTATTTAAACGAAAGTGTAGCCTGCTTGGATGAGGGCATCGTGAAAAACGAACAACTACTTGACGGCGGCCTGATTTTTGGCACTGGTTTTGCTCCCTTCACTGGCGGCCCAATTACGTATATCCGTGAGCAAGGGGCCGATAAGCTGCTAGCCAAGCTCAAGACCTTTGAGAAAGAGCACGGCGAGCGTTATACGCCGCACAAAGGTTGGAACAACCTCTAGTTAATAGCCACTGAGCACAAGCTTATGAGTGATACTGCCTACCAGCAATTTGACGAATCTGCCGTACCGGCACATATGATCACATTAGCCGAGGCGCAAACCCTAGACGGTTTATTTCGTTCACGCGTCAAACGCAGTGGTGATGCAGAGGCTTATCGTTATTTTGATGAGATTGAGCAAAAGTGGCAGGCACTAAGTTGGAACGAAGTGCAGAAAGAAGTACAGCGCTGGCAACAGGCTTTATATGCAGAGAAATTAAAGGCTGGCGACCGTGTAGCAGTGATGATGGAAAACTGCGTGCAGTGGGTTATCTTTGATCAAGCCGCATTGGCACTGGGCCTGATAGTCGTGCCATTATATGCCAATGATCGCGCTGAAAATGCAGCTTACATTCTGAGTAATTCAGGCAGTAAATTGCTACTTATCAAAGATCAAACACAGGCTGATCAACTAGCCAGCGCTGCGGATGATCTAAGCAAAGTAAAGCTAATCAGTGTATTGAAATGCGGCAAAAGCAAACTAAATGTGACGTCTGCAGCTGATTGGCTGTCCACTGAAGACGCAGACGTCAAACCCCTCAAGCCCCATGCGCATGGTGCAGAAGATCTCGCCACGATCGTATACACTTCTGGCACCACGGGGCAACCTAAAGGCGTGATGCTGAGCCACAAAAATATCTTATGGAATGCGTGGTCTGGGCTGCACAGCTCCATGGTGTATCCCGATGACCAATATTTGTCGTTTCTGCCTTTGTCGCACACCCTAGAACGCACTGTTGGCTATTATTTAATGATGATGGTCGGCGCCAAGGTGGCTTACAACCGCTCCATCCCAGAACTAGCTGATGACCTAATCACAATCAAACCTACAGTCATGATCACAGTGCCGCGTATTTTTGAACGCGTATACGGCCGCGTGCAAGACTCGTTAGCCCAAGAATCAAGCTTAAAGCGTTGGTTGTTTAACCAAGCTGTAAAAACGGGCTGGCAACAGTTTGAGCACGAACAGGGCCGTAGCAAATGGCGACCTAGACAGCTATTTTTTAGGCTGCTCGATAAGTTAGTCGGTAGAAAAGTGCGCAACCGCCTTGGCGGGCGCGTGCGCATTGCCATCGTCGGCGGTGCAGCAATGCCAGCCAAAATTGCGGAATTCTTTTTAGGTTTGGGTGTGCCAATTTTACAGGGCTATGGCCTCACTGAAACCAGCCCTACCTTAAGTAGCAATTCCAACAGCAAAAACTTACCGTACAGCGTGGGGCCATTACTTAAAAATGTTAAAGCACGCTTAGATGACGAAACAAGCGAGCTCATTGTACATAGCCCAGGCATCATGCTTGGCTATTGGGAAAACCCTAAGGCCACTGCCAAAGATATCGCCGATGACGGTTGGTTGCATAC
>CALIFM010000095.1 GCA_938021685.1 uncultured Gammaproteobacteria bacterium
GGCGTCGTCCAGTTACAAGCTTCAAGGGCAACCGCTGACCTAGCAACCATAGCTGATCACCCTGCTGCCCCATAAATTGATTGCTGGCTTGGCGCGCCACTTTCTGCTCTTGCGCCTCTAGCCAATCACGCTTGGTATCCAGCAATCTATGTACGTCTTTAAGACTTGCCCGAAGCGGCACCATCACCACTATTTGGCCGGCGTCATCCACACGCAAGCTAAGTGTACGTCGGCGCTTTGCTGATCGTTTAAGCAAAAACTCTAAGCCGTTGTGCTGTCGCAGTTCGGGCGCAGCTGATGGTTTAGAAAAGAGCATGGATCAACTCCATCGAAGAAAAGATGCTGTGCTCAACAAAAACATCACCACGGACACGCTGGCACCATCACTCGACACATTGCCAAGATTTGACCACCACATTGCCTTCGGCAAGAAACCACTCAGCACCTTCAAGCAAATCAAATTGCCGCTCTTTTATATCGATATCGGCCTTGCGGTATTTTTTGCCTCCCCATAATGCACTCAATTGATGCTCGCTAGGACATCCTTTTTCTGAATATAGTTGACAAGAAGCAAAACCAAATTGGCCAAACTTATGCACCTTACGGCGACGTAAAAAATCATGACAGCCAGGGCCATCCATCGACCCAATCTTAAATAAACGTCTCAATTGGTCTTTCTTATTTATCTTATGAAAGCGCACCGACGGGTCAGCATAACTATAGCTACTCCATGTCATCGCTAATGTTAAGCACAACGCAGCGCGCAGGCACAAACGAATTAGTTTAGGACCCATACTGATTAAATCTCTAAGTAGAAAAACGAAACAGCGCCTTACTTATTCAGTTTCCAGCGACGCAGTTGAGTGCGTGACCCAAGCTCACCGTCTTGATAGGCATCATAGCTTTGCGCATTGGGGTCATAATAATCGGTAAAACCGGTGTTGCGGCGAATTTCAATCTCGCTGGTGTATTGCTTGGTCTTTTTTTCAATCACTTCTAAGCCACTGCTTTTAGCCGCTTGTTGCCGCGCAATTTCATCCTCTGTGAGATAGTCCGTAGCCGGCACTGTCGTTTGCGCGCTGAGCGACATTGTCGCCATTAAACTTGCCAACAAGCCAATACGAGCGATTAAATGAAGTTTAGTGCATTGCATGATTACATTCCTAAAAGCTAAGCCCCTGTAACAGGGTTTGAAAAAGCCGTGGGCCGATGAAACCCTTTGTCAGCATAAAAATCAAAAATCGCATCACAAATTTCATCGGGCGAATCGATCACTTGCATTAAATCCAAGTCAGTAGCACTAATTGTGCCTTCTTCCACCAGCGTATCTTTGAAAAAGTCTAACAAACCTGACCAAAATGACGACTGAACAAGAATTACTGGAATAGCAGGCGTTTTATCGGTTTGAATCAAGGTGAGCACCTCAAGCAGTTCATCCAAAGTGCCAAAGCCACCTGGCATCACCACATAGGCAGCTGAATATTTTATAAACATCATCTTTCGCGCAAAAAAGTGATGAAAATCCACACTAATATCTTGGTATTCGTTCGGTGTTTCTTGTTTGCCCGGCAAGATAATGTTCAGCCCGACACTCGGCGACCCGCCCTGCTGCGCACCTTTATTGGCTGCTTCCATAATACCTGGGCCGCCGCCACTAATAATGGAGAAGCCACTTTCTGACAGCTTGCAAGCAATTTTCTGCGTCAGCTTATAATAAGCATGACTAGGCTTAGTACGCGCCGAACCAAATATGCTGACCGCAGGGTGTACCTGAGCCATTTTGTCAAAACCCGCGACAAACTCGCCCATTACTTGGAATACTTTCCAAGACTCTTGGTTTAAATCTGCCGAAGGCGAGCCCGGCCAATTTTCAAAATTTGTGATGTCTTCGGGTCGATACATACGCGATGCGTTGAATAGTTTAGGCTACAATACAAATCTAGCACGAAACGGCTGCTCAGCCTAGAGGCCAAGCCCGTAGCTAACTTACAGAACTGTAAACCATGATAACGTATTCAGTCCACTCGCCTATGAATCCTTTTCACCTATGAACAATTGCAAACAACTTATCTTGGTGGACGGCTCGTCGTTTTTGTTTCGCGCTTATTATGCTATGCCCGACTTAGCCACCAAAACCGGCCAATTCACCGGTGCGGTATACGGCGTAACCAATATGCTGCGCAAATTGCTGAAAGAATGCCAACCAGAATACGTGGCGGTGGTGTACGACGCCAAGGGCAAAACTTTTCGCCATGAGATGTACACCGAATACAAAGCTAACCGCCCGAGCGCACCGCAAGATTTAGTCACCCAAATTAATTACGTCAAACAAATCACTGCCGCAATGGGCTTTCCAATGTTGTGCGTCCCTGGCGTGGAGGCCGACGATGTCATCGGCACCTTGGCGACCCAAGCGGCAAGTGCAGGCATGGATTGCATGATGGTAACCAGTGACAAGGACATGGCACAACTGGTGAATAAGCACACCACCATGGTGGACACCATGAAGGACGTGACGCTAGACGAACAAGGCGTGATAGACAAATTTGGCGTACGCCCTGATCAAATCATCGACTATCTTGCCCTAGTCGGCGATACCTCCGACAACATCCCTGGCGTACCCAAAGTGGGGCCGAAAACTGCAGTCAAATGGCTGGCCGAGCATGACAACATCGACAATATCGTGGCTAATGCTGAGCAATTCACCGGCAAGGTTGGCGAGTATTTGCGCGAAAATTTAGAACAACTGGCCTTATCGCGTGAGCTGACCACCATCAAGTTGGACGTGCCGCTTGAACAAAGCCATGACGAATTGCGTTTTGCCAGCCCCGATACCGCAACATTGTTAGACCTATTTAAAGAATTAGAGTTTGGCAGCTGGACACGTGAAATCCTCCAAGCTGAATATGCCTCAGACGATGATGCGCTAAACGACTACGCCGACTCGGCTTTGACTGAAACGCTACCTAGCACGATTGATGGCTCTGGCTATGAAACCCTTCTGGACGAAGCAGCGCTAGATGACTGGATTGAAACTTTAAGCAATGCCAAGCTGTTTGCCGTGGATACCGAAACCACTTCCATCGATGCACAGCAAGCCAGCTTGGTCGGCTTGTCATTTTGTGCAGCAGCGGGCGAAGCGGCCTATTTACCGCTGAAGCACAGCTATGCTGGAGTTCCCCAGCAACTTGATTTTGATACAGCCTTAGCTAAGCTCAAACCACTCCTGGAAGATCCAAAAATCAAAAAAATTGGCCAGAACATTAAATACGACAAGATTGTGCTGTCACACCACGGCATTAAATTAAACGGCATCGAGTTTGACACAATGCTTGAATCGTATGTGTCCGAAGCAGGACTAACAAGCCAAGGAATGGATACCTTATCGATGCGCCATCTTGAGCATAAGCCCGTTGCCTTTAAAGAAATTGCAGGCACAGGCAAGAAACAGCTTAC
>CALIFM010000096.1 GCA_938021685.1 uncultured Gammaproteobacteria bacterium
GACTTTGCTGCAAAACAACAACAAAAAAACAAATCTGACACAAGAGAACACCAATGAATTTAGACAATATTTGATGAACTATGCTTAGCAATTTGCGTGCAAACACCAGCCAAATAAGATAAGGAAAAATGATTGAAGAAATGTACCCCAGCGGCCCTAACCCTGGTCTCTATTTTCCTATCGATTCTCAAACTCATCAAACCACCTTTAAATCTAATAATTAACCTTATATCTAACAATAAGCACCTTAAATAACCTTATATCTTACAATAAATACCTTTCATTCAAGAAGGTTCGCCCTAAGCATTTGCACGAGGAGTTTATTATGTTATTGTTAAGCCTTAATTTTGACCAAAAAGAGCGAAATAAACAAAAATTTATTTAATTCACCTTTTAACAAATAAATAAGTATTTTTATCTATCTATAAATACCTTTCATAAGATTAATTTAACATTAATCATTTACATTAGCGATTTATCATGCCATCATGAAAATCCATATTTAACGGAAAAGGATAAATAGATATGAAAAAATCAATACAAGAATCTCGCAGAAAACTGTTGCATGCTAGCTGGACAGCACCGGTTGTTTTAGCTGTCACTCTGCCGACGCATGCGCAAACTTCTGACACAATGCCCTTAACCGGCGATCTAAGTGGAGAAGGTGATCCAAACGGACGAGTTATTGGCACAGAAAGCCAGCGGTATACGGATACAGCAACTGGCAATGTCTACCTTTTTAGCGCCGAATCAAAACGTTGGGAGCTAGTAGCCCCAGCCAGCGGAAGAGGCGACCCGAACGGGAAATATACTGGCATAAAAGGCCAAGAATACACAGATACAGCGACTGGCACAGTATATAAATTCAGCAGGTCAACCAAGACTTGGGCGGTAATAAGGCTACCTCTAGCCCCCGCTAGTGGCGTTGGCGATCCAAATGGCGTATACAGCGGCAAAGATGGCCAAAAATATACGGATACGGCAACCAAAACCGTTTATACCTATGATGCTGCATCGGCTTCTTGGGCAGCTGCATTGCCAGTGGCTCCAGAAAGAGGTGTTGGCGACCCGAATGGCGTATACAGCGGCAAAGATGGCCAGAAGTATACAGATACGGCAACCAAAATTGTTTACACCTATGATGCTGCATCGGCTTCTTGGGCAGCAGGGTTGCCACTGGCCCCTAAGAGCGGCGTTGGCGACCCGAATGGCGTATATAGCGGCGTAGACGGCCAAAAATATCTGGATACGGCAACTAAAACAACCTACACCTATGATGCCGCATCGGCCTCTTGGGCTGCAGGATTACCGCCGGCCCCTGAGAGCGGCGTTGGAAACCCGAACGGCGTATACAGCGGCAAAGATGGCCAACGGTATACGGATACGGCAACCAAAATTGTTTACACCTACAGCGCTGCAACTAGCACCTGGGTAAGCAAAAGAGCCAAAAGGTCTTAAAACGGCCATTATTCCGGTGCGTCGCTGATATTCGAATGGCGTTTCAGCGACGCAGACGGCCTAAAACACATGGACACTAAAGCAGACACCCTTTTAGTTTGATGCTGTAATTTGTACTATAAAGTTAGCTAAACGGCTTCACTCTAAGTCGAGCAGGCTAGCATAAAAAGCAAAATGCCTTACCAGCTTTGGTAAGGCATTTTACATCTGTAACCAGCGCTTCTCAAAATGCCCATAAAATAAGCAAAGAGCGCCGCCTTGTTTAAAGATAACAAGTTAGTTTAACAGCAATACTCACCAAACAGACAACAGCATCTTCAAACTTAAGCCAATCAACAACACCGCAAAAATCTTCTTCAATGTCGCAATCGGCAGCTTATGCGCCATGGCCGCACCATAAGACGCTGTCAACATGCTCACTAAGGAAATCAGCACCACCGCGGGCACATACACAAAGCCCAGCGTGTAATCCACATCAACACCCTCTCCTAGGCCATTGATTACATAACCCAAAGTGCCGGCCACTGAGATCGGAAAGCCAATCGCCGCCGAAGTGCCAATGGCCTTTTTTAAATCGATATTCTGCCAAGTTAAATATGGCACCGTCAGCGACCCACCGCCAATCGATACCACTGCGGACACCGCCCCAATCACGCTGCCCGCTCCCGTCAGGCCCACAGGGCCGGCCAACTCACGGCTGGGCTTGGGCTTTTTGTCTAAGAACATCTGCACCGCCACATAAGCCATAAAGGCCGAAAAAAACAAGGCCAAATACAACGCATTGGTTTTCGCCACAAAATAGGTCGCCACCAAAGTGCCGATGATAATGCCCGGCGCCATACTTTTAACGATACCCCAAATTACTCCACCTTTGGCATTGTGCGCCCTAAAGCTGGCAATCGAGGTCGCCACAATCGACGCCATCGACGTGCCCAACGCCAAATGCACCACATTCTCTACTGCAAAGCCCTGCCACAAAAAAATTGACGTCAGGGCCGGCACCATAATGCCGCCGCCGCCAATACCCAGCAGCCCTGCCATAAACCCCACCACTGCGCCTAGCAGCAAAAAGGTCACTATCCACTGCACTTCTAATATATACACTCTCAACTCCATTCTTTTTAAAGCTAGCCTAAGCCTAGCTAAATCGGCTATTTGCATGGGCCATTTTAACGCGTGGCATTATATGCCGCTTTAAGCAAGTTTGCGAACAACCACAAATCGATCAGCAACACCGCAACCATGTTTAAGTTTTGCTTAATTCACCTCAACAGATTAAAATTAACTTTCCATACAAAT
>CALIFM010000097.1 GCA_938021685.1 uncultured Gammaproteobacteria bacterium
CCATGCCATTGCGTGGTTTGACGAGGTGACGGGAATGCCTAATCTGTCTTCTAAGGGTTTGATGACGTCGATCGCACGCACTGATGTACAGGAAATAAAAGCTGCGTCTACATTGCTTTGTTCTACTAAATTCACGACCACATTATGCACATCACTAGGACGGATACGAGCAACATTTGAATCTAAGCCTTCATTAAACGAGCCAAAAATAGGCACGACAAAGCCTTGTCGTTCGATATGTGCTGCGACCAATTCATTCACTTCCTTAGTATAGGGTGTTAACACGGCAATACGCTTAGCTGCAAAAGCTTTCATGGCAGTCAGCGCGGCTGTTATTGGTGTAGTACAAGCGGCACTAGGTTTAGCGGCTTTCAAGCGTTCAAACACAGCTTGTTCACCGATAGTGATAGTGGCTGAGGTGCACCCATAGGCAATTACGTCGATTGCTGTGGCTGGGGTTAAGATGTGGGCGCAATCAGTAATTTTAGGTGCCATGGCACGCAAAGTGTCCGGGGTCACTTCATCATCGTTTGGGATACGGCTGTGATAAAGTGCTACATCACTGATCGGAGCGAATAGTTGCCGCCATTCATGTTCAATAGTGTAGTCTGTTGCTAATACAATCAAGCCGATGCTTGCACGCGCGGCCAAACCGTCGTCTAACTCAAAGGGTAAATTTTCAATTAATTTCATGTTACTTATTGAGTGCTGTTTGTTTTAGTTTCTAGCTTTATCACGCGTTAAAGCATTTGACTGAATGATTAGCCAGTCAATAGAATGACGTGTCAATAAAGCGATGTCAAAATATTTTTATAAAGCACACTATGCCGCGCCCGACAGCTTACGATATTTTATTTGAACCGATGCAAATTGGCCCAGTAACGGCTAAAAACCGCTTTTACCAAGTGCCGCATTGTACGGGTCTTGGTTGGCAACGACCACGTATGGTCGCACAATTACGTGCAATCAAAGCACAAGGCGGCTGGGGCGTGGTCAACACGGAGTACTGCTCTATTCACCCTAGCTCTGATGACTCGCCGTTTCCTTATCACTCCTTATGGGATCAAGGCGACATTAAGGCACACTCGATCATGACTGAAGCTGTGCATGAACAGGGTGCATTAGCGGGGGTAGAGCTATGGGCCGGTGGAGCGCGCTCGTCTAACTTGTTTACGCGTGAGGTGGCGCTTAGTACATCCAGCACGCCGCATCAGCCCAACCACCCTTGGCAAACACGTAGGATGGATAAAAAAGATATCCGTGATTTGCGGCAATGGCACAAAGAAGCTGCACTGCGCGCCAAGCAATCGGGCTTTGACATTGTTTATGTCTATGCCACACACCATTATTTGCTGTCACACTTTTTGTCACCCATCACAAACACTCGAACGGATGAGTACGGCGGTAGCTTAAACAATCGATTGCGACTAGTGCGTGAGCTCATTGAAGAAACTAAAGAGACAGTGGGGGAGCGCTGTGCCGTCGCAGTGCGTTTTGCGGCAGATGCTGGTTTGAACAAGCAAGATGAGATTGAGCAAGAAGAGCAGCGTGAAATGTTTTCGATGCTAGCTGAGGAACCAGACTTATGGGACGTTAATATCGATAATTATCATCATGAAATGGGCCCATCACGTTTTGTAAAAGAGGGTGCATTGGAGCCATACATGCAGTTTGTTAAGTCTGTTACCACTAAACCAGTCGTTACAGTAGGGCGTTTTACATCTCCTGACACCATGGTGTCGCAAATTAGGCGTGGTATTAGTGATTTTATAGGCGCAGCAAGGCCGTCGATTGCTGATCCATATCTGCCAAGCAAAATAGAGAACGGCCAGTTTGACGATATTCGCGAATGCATTGGCTGCAATATTTGTTATGCCAGCGATAGTTTAGCGGTACCGATTCGCTGCACCCAAAACCCTACTATGGGTGAAGAATGGCGACGTGGTTGGCATCCTGAAATTATTGCGCCCAAGCGCAGCAGCTCACGGATTCTTGTGGTGGGCGCAGGGCCATGTGGCCTAGAAGCGGCGCGTGCTTTAGGGCAGCGTGGCTATGAGGTAGTGTTAGCCGAAGGCAGCGACACACTGGGTGGGCGTGTAACTAAAGAAGCAAGCTTGCCGGGTTTGTCTGAATGGATAAGGGTGCGTGATTATCGAGTAGGGCAGTTGCAAAAGATGGTCAATGTGAGTATGTACTTGCAAAGTAAACTGACAAAAAATGATGTGCTTGAAGTAGGTGCGCAGCAAGTGATACTAGCTACGGGTTCCACTTGGCGCAATGATGGCATAGGGCGTAATCAATACCAACCTCTTGCTGGAATTACTGCGCAGAAACATGTTTATACCCCTGATGACATCATGGCAAACAAGCTGCCACAGGCTACGACAGTCATTTTTGACGATGATAATTACTACATAGCTAGCGTAATCGCAGAAAAAATTGCAAATACAGGCGTGGAGGTGGTTTATGTAACCCCAAGCGATAAAGCCGCTGCTTGGTGCGACTACACTGATGAGCAATTTAACGTACAGCAAAGAATGATGGCTTTGGGCATCAAAATCATCACTCAAAAAACATTGCGCGCTTTTGATGCAAAGCAGGCCACATTGCATTGTACTTATACGGGTGCTGCAAGCAATATACCGGCGCAGTGTTTGGTGTTGGTAACTGCGCGCCAGCCGAATGATGGTTTGCATTCTGAACTAGAAGCACACTTGACAGAGCAAGGAGCAGGCTATAGCGCCCCATTTAATTTAGATAAAATTGGTGATTGCGATGCACCGGGCTTGATTGTGGATGCTGTTTTTGCCGGGCATAAATGGGCACGGCAACTGGATACAGAGTCGAGTGGCAATGAATTAGCAATGAAGTACGATCGTGTTTTTTACCAAGATACGGCGTGAATTAACTAAACAACGAACAGGCGAGGTCTGATGCCAATACTAATACGACGGATGCTATACAATTCAAGCTATAACAAAATTAAATGATTACATCGAAATGAAAACAGCCGAGTTACAGCAACAAGATAATTTATACCTGCACCCTTGGGAAGACGTCAAAGCGCTTGATGAAAACAAGCGTACTGTGATTACCAACGGAGAGGGCATCTATGTGACCGACTCGGATGGCAATAAGCTTATAGATGGTCCAGCGGGAATGTGGTGTGTGAACATTGGTCACGGCCGTAAGGACATGGCACAAGCCATTGCTGAGCAAAGCTTGGCTTTATCGTATGCCAGCCCGTGGAGTTTGACCAACTCACCAGCTAGCCAATTGGCCGATAAGCTGGTTGAATTGGCGCCGGGCGATTTAAATCATGCTTTTTTTACTACTGGCGGCTCAACAGCAGTAGATTCTGCATTACGGTTTGTAATGTTCAGAAATAATTACCTAGGCAAGCCTGACAAGAAGCAGGTAATCTCACGAGAAAACGCCTATCACGGCAGCACATTCTTGGCCGCCTCAGCTTGCGGTAAAAGCCGTGATAAAAACTTCAATGACTATTATGCTGGGCACTTCCACTTTCTAAGCGACCCGAACCCTTTTCATCGCCCCGAAGGACAAAGCGTAGAAGCTTTTAAACAAACGATTGTCGATGAACTTGAGCAAAAAATATTGGAGCTTGGTAGCGACAAAGTAGCCGCATTTATTGCCGAACCTATTTTGGCTTCTGGCGGCGTGATCGTACCACC
>CALIFM010000098.1 GCA_938021685.1 uncultured Gammaproteobacteria bacterium
GGTTGTCCTTCTAAAAAAACAGAATTTAAACTCATGATCTTTCGCAAATTATTTTTCGCCGCCCTAGTAGTTGGCCTTTTGGTTAGCTTAGTTTACAGCTTCTACCAACAAAGCCAGATTAGCCCACTGATTATCGCTGCCGAGCAGTATGAAGTTGCTGCCCCTGCTGGCGCCTCTACCGACGGCCATGATCACAGCCACGGGCACTGGCAGCCTGAAAGCGCATGGCAGCGTTTGGTCGCCACAGTCGGCGCCAATGTTTTGATTGGCATTGCCTTTGCTTTAGTACTCATCTCACTCATGGCATTACACAATTTAAAGGCCAATAAGCCCGATGTATCTATAGGCGCGGGCCTTTTATGGGGCATCGCTGCCTTGGTATCAGTATTTGTAGCACCGGCCTTGTTTGGCCTGCATCCAGAAGTACCTGGTACTATCGCTGCCCAACTAGAACACCGCCAAGCATGGTGGATATTTTGCGTGCTAGCCACTGCACTTGGCATTGCTGCGCTTTATTATTGCCCACTTAAGTTTAAGTTAATTGGTTTGCTGTTGATTGCCGTACCGCACCTTATTGGCGCACCACTTGTAGGCGAATTAAGCTTTGCTAACACCGACCCTACAGCAGTAAGCGCATTAACGACCTTGTCTAAACAGTTCTATTACAAGACATTGATTGGCATGGCCGTATTTTGCCTACTACTGGGCGTTTTGTCGGCTTATGCCAGTCAACGCTATGTTAAATTAAACTAGGCCTCTATCCATTATTTTATACCTAATCACATACTGAATTATCAACACGCCTGCTCCTTTTCCGTTCTCTGCCGTCATTGGTCAATCATCGCTTAAAACCGCGTTGCTGTTGGCGATGGTGGACCCAAAAATCGGTGGCGTATTGATCAGTGGCCCACGCGGCAGCGCTAAAACTACCTTAGTACGCAGCCTCAGCGGCCTACTTCCCAAACAGCCCTTATGCACCTTACCATTGGGCGCGTCGGAAGAAATGGTCACTGGTTCGCTGCAGTTGGATACTGCACTAAAGCAAGGTGACTTAGCCTTTGCGCCCGGCATTTTAGCGCGTGCCAACGGCGGCCTACTGTATGTGGACGAAGTCAATTTATTGCCTGATCACTTGGTCGATCTATTGCTCGATGCTGCTGCCTCAGGCATCAATCAAGTGGAGCGCGACGGCATCAGCCACCAGCACGAAGCGCAATTTACGCTTATCGGCACCATGAACCCTGACGAAGGCGAGCTGCGCCCGCAGCTGCTAGATCGTTTTGGTCTAATGGCCAATGTGCAGACTGACTTTAGTCTTGAACAGCGCCAAGAAATTGTTGCCCAGCGCTTGGCCTTTGATGACGACCCCATCACTTTTAGCAAGCAGCAAGCCAAAGCTGATACAGCCGTCACCAAGCAATTAGCACAAGCTAATAAAAAGCTACTTTCAGTTTCCGTCAATAAGGAAATGATGACACAAATTGCTCATCGGTGCCAAGCCGCAGACGTAGACGGCCTACGCGCCGACATCGTGTTCTATCGCGCTAGTCGTGCTCATGCCGCACTACAAGGCAAGGCAGCTGTTGATAAACACGATCTTGATGTGGTGCAAGACTTAGTGCTGGCACATCGACGCAACGAGCAATTTAGCCCACCACCACCGCCTACTGGCAGTAATGATGGCAATGGTGGCACAGATAATAATAGCAGCAACGATAAAGGTTCGACTCAAAACAATGCTGGCGGCTCATCTATTGAAGGTGCTTGGGGTGCACTTGAAGCAGAAAGCATCACAACTGGCGAGCAGCGTTTGTTACCAATCAATGATACTGCATTAACTCGCGCGCGGCATCGACTCTCAAGCTTTACCCAGCATACAACTGCTTCACGTAAAGGCGCACACCGCAGTGCACGCTGGTTGTCATTGCAAAACCCAACTAGCCGCAGCCTACATTGGTATAACACACTAAGTGATGCGGATAACATCAGTCAGTACCAGGCTGATGGTACGCGCAGCAAGTTACATTTCCGCAGCAAACAGCCACGTGCGATTACTTTAAACTTGGTATTACTCGACACCTCTGCTTCTACTTTAAGTGGCCAAGGCTTGGCCAAAGCTAAAGGGGTGATCAAGCTGCTATCAAAGCAAAGCTATTTAAAACGAGAACAGCTTTCAATCATCACCTTTGGCAGCGATCGCGTTCAAACTTTGCTGAAGCCGCAGCGCGCACCAAAAAATATTCAACCCTTGCTTGATCAAATTCACGGCGGCGGCGGCACACCACTTGCTAAAGCCTTGTCTGTAGCCGACAACGTCATCGCTAAAATGCAAATCAAACAAGTGGATTGCAAGCTCACTTTATTAACCGATGGCCGCGTGCAAGGTTTACCCAGCGCCCTACCAACACACTTGCAACAAGCCCAGTTGTTGCTGGTTGATCTTGAAACCAATCAAGTTAAATTAGCGCGCGCCGAAGGCTTAGCTCACGCCTTGCAGGCACAATATGTGCACATTGACGCACTGACAGCGGTATAAGCTCATCTACTTAGCCAATCGACTATGACTGAAACACCTCCTCCTAACAAGCCTAAGCGCAGCGAAGACGAACAGCATCGCTACCGCATGGCAAAGAAAAAAGCAGTGGTGGACGCGCGTATCGCTAAAGCCACAGAAGAACGTGGCGTGCTAATTTTGCTACGCGGCAATGGCAAAGGCAAAAGCTCATCGGCGTTCGGCACCATGGCGCGTGCTTTAGGTCACGGTAAAAAAGCGGCGGTCATTCAGTTTATCAAAGGGCGCAAGGAAACCGGTGAATATTTATTTTTCAAAGATCACCCACAAGTAGACTTTCACGTTATG
>CALIFM010000099.1 GCA_938021685.1 uncultured Gammaproteobacteria bacterium
CTCAGCATTTATCTGTTCTGCGCGAGAAAGGTGTGCTTGATTCACGCAAGGAAGCAAACAAAGTTTATTATTTTATTGTGAACGACAGTATTTTGTCGTTAATGACTTCTTTGAAGCCAGCGTTTTGTGATTAGAAATCGCTAGGCCTATCTTGTAAAAATAAAGCGTGCGGAATGTCTTAATTTTATCCGTGTTTTGCGTATAATTCGGCTATTATATTAATGCACGCCGCCGCGCTTTATGGATCTTGAATTTGTTTCCCAGAACTGGCTTCTATTCTTAGCTTTAGCCCTTATTCTGGCGCTGATCGTACTTGAACCCCTTCGGCAAAAGGCTTTAGGTATCAAGATGATTGGTCCACTGCGAGTGTCGCAGTTGGTTAATCACGAATCGGCTGTGGTTGTTGACGTATCAAAGTCTCAAGAATACGAATCAAGGCACATTCCTGGTGCCATTAATTTTCCTGCAGCAGATGTTAAGGAAGCTCAAACAGTTTTAGCGGCCTATGAAGGTAAGCCATTGATCTTAACTTGCCCTTCTGGGAGTCGAGCAACTGCTACTGCGCTTAAGTTAGCTAAGCAGGGCTTCAATGATATATATGTTGTGACGGGCGGTTTGGCCGCTTGGGAAAAAGAAAGCTTGCCTATCGATAAAGGTAAGCAAAAAAACAAGGATGCAACGGCTAGCGAAGCTAAAAACAAGAACAAAAAATCTCGAGCTAAAAAAACAGCATCCAAGAAAGGCCAGACACAAACAAAGGCAAAGCCTAAGGCCTGATATTAAGAAAACAATTATTCATCATATGCGGTAGACCTTAAGTTTAAGGTATTCGTAATATAGGTGTTCCACACTATAACTAAGCAATATACTTAGTATAAAAATCGATAAACCAAATCAATTTTATGGCTGAAGAAAAAGAACAAGGCAAAGAAATTCGCCTAGAACCGCGCAAGGTTTTCCTCAAAGATGTGTCTTATGAATCACCCCAATCGCCGGAAATATTTGCGCGTGATGTGAAACCTGAGATTGATATCCAGCTTACTTTGCATCACAAACACCTAGAAACTAATTTTCATGAAGTGGTGCTGCAAATTACCGCGTCGTCAACAGAGAAGGACACCGATAAAGCCATCTTTTTGGTTGAGGTGCACCAGGCGGGGGTGTTTGAGATCGCTTGTGACGATGAAGCGCAGCTAGACATGATTAAAGAGGTGGCTTGCGCCAACATCTTATTGCCCTTTGCGCGTGAAACGATTGCCGATTTGGTGGCCAAAGGTGGTTTTCCGCAGCTATTGTTGAACCCAATTAATTTTGAGGCATTGTATGTGCAAAAATTGCGTAAAGAGCAGCAAGCTGAGAACACCCCAAAATCCGACAGCATCAATTAAGGGCTACTGTTTTAGGCCTTAGCCTCAGTAGATATGGCCGGCCAACAGCGAGACTCTAAGAAGCCAATTATTGTTTTTGGCGGAGGCTCATGGGGTACGGCGCTGGCTATATTGCTGGCTAATGCTGGCCAGCCAACACAGCTGTTTGCACGTACCGAGGCGCGCCGCACACAAATGCAGCAAAGTCGCGCAAATGCACTTTATCTACCCGATATTGTCTTTCCTGATCAACTCACGCTTAGCGCCTCTACCGATCTTGTGCAGGCGGTGCAACACAGCGATACCTTTTTGCTAGTGGTGCCTAGCCATGCATTTCGGGCCAATGTTGAAGCGCTGCATGCAGCTTTAGTTGCACAGCAGCGTGACTTAAGCAGCATCACTTTAATGTGGGGCAGCAAAGGTTTTGACCCTAGCACCGGTGACTTGCTCAGTGAAGTCGTGCAGCAGGTGATGGGTGATAAACCTCAGTTAGCGGTAGTAACCGGCCCAAGCTTTGCAATGGAAACAGCCAAAGGTTTGCCCACCGCTTTGGTGCTTGCGGCGCAAAGCGAATCAGTGGCCCGCACTTTGGTTCCGCTTTTTAAAACGGCCACCACGCGGGTATACCCTAGCAGTGATCTCATTGGTGCACAGCTTGGCGGCGCAGTTAAAAATGTGATTGCAGTGGCTGCAGGTATTAGCGACGGATTAGGCTATGGTGCCAATGCGCGCACCGCGCTAATCACGCGAGGCTTAGCCGAATTGACCCGTTTCGGTACGGCACTGGGCGGCAAGCTAGAAAGCTTTATGGGTTTGGCAGGGATGGGAGATTTGGTGCTGACGTGTACTGATAATCAGTCACGCAATCGGCGTTTAGGCTTAGGCGTCGGGGCTGGGCGCAGTGCTAAAGACGTGATTGCTGAAATTGGACAGGAGGTTGAGAGCTTTAATACCACTAAAGAATTGCATCTAAAAGCGCAGGCCTTGGGTATCAGTATGCCGATTACTGAACAAGTGTATGCTGTGCTACACCAAGGAAGAGATCCGTCCGAGGCGGTCAAGCAATTGCTTAGTCGTAAAGTGGCAATTGAGACCTAATAGCTATTCAAAAAAAGCGACGTATTACCGCCGCTTATTCTTCAACGAGATTGCCGATATTAGTGGCTACGTGCTTCCACTGTGCCATCCATCATAAAGGGCATTAGCAAGGTGTTGCCATTGGCTCCGATATCAGATAAGCCAATTTTTGAGGAAGCTATTTTTTTCAATTCATTACCTGATATGGCAAATACATCGCCTGTCATCCAATGATTAAAAACAATTTCTCCGTTTATTTTAGTCACGCCATCGATGTTGCCAGCTTCCTTTGCAGCAGAGACGGTTTCAATGTGCTTACTTTCAAGGTTAACAGTGAGTACGCTGCCTAATACATCAGTTGAGAAATCATCTTTTATTCCTACTCCCCAGCTGCCGATATAAAGCTTATCTTCATCAAATAGAACGCCATTAGGATGTTGAAGGGCTTCATTTTTTAGAAATAGATTAATTCCGCTATTGTCCAATTTATAAATGGCATGGTCCATCATATCTGTAACATAGAAAGTTCCATCACGACCAGCACTTACATCATTAAGAAACTTTGCATTCTCAATTGTGTGAGTTTGCATTATTTTTCCCTGCTCAAGATCAATAATATGCACGCGATTGATATCTGTTACCACCAACGTGTTGTCAACAATCGCCATGCCTTTAGGGGCATTCAGCCCAGTGATCCACTTTTTGTCAATGATTTCGCCTGTTGCTGATAAGCGAGAAATGTAGCCTTGATTATTTTGCTCGTCGGGTGCGCCGTTAATATTACTGATCAGGTAATGATCACCAGCAGGGTGATAAACGATAGATTCGGGCTGCTCGAAACCTTCTGCTGTCCACAGCGCTTCTTCAGCGTAAGCGCTGGCATGTAATAGCATGCTACCAATAAAAACACTGGTGACTAGCTTTAGTTTTTTTGTGTACTGCATGGTTTTTCCTATATAGAGTGAAATGACAAACAAGTATATTTTTATGATGCAAAATATAAATATTTATTATAATAAGCATCGTTTAATGATTCTTTTGGTGTATTATTCGGATCATGAGCTTAACTAATGCATTTGCCCGAATTAAATACGCGTTAAAGGCGCGCAAGATGACGTATGGTGATCTTGCCAAGGCACTTGGCTTATCAGAGCCAACTGTAAAGCGGTTATTTATTGAGCAAGACTGCAAATTGAGTCGTTTAGTTGAGATATGCCAAGTGCTGGAAATTGAGCCCACTGACATACTCGGAGACGGGGGTGAGCAAAGTGCTGTGCCTAAGCCTTTGCCGCTTGTGGTGGAAAATCAGCTTGCGAAGAACAAGCCCTTGTTTTATCTGCTACTGCTGTTGATGAATAAGTATGATGCTAAAGATATTATGGGGATCTACGATCTCTCAACCAATGATATGTATCAATACTTGAGAGTCTTAGAAAAGCTTGAACTGCTAGAGCTAGGCGAAGAGTTGACGTTCAAATTGACCTTTCATCAGCCTGTTTTATGGCGCAAAAATGGCGGGCCACTGCACGCCATTATTCGAAATTTGAATTTACAATTTGCTGCATCGATCATCAACGATTCTGATGCTGATGAAAATCACTACGCGAATATTAGCCGACGTATGCGAGCAGAAACTTTTGAAATACTCACCACCGAATTAGACAGCTTATTGCGGCGCATTCGACACCTAGCTGAAGTGGATCAACTTATTTATCCAGATGAGCAGTTAAAACCTTATAAGCTGCTATTTGCTTCAGGTCCCATTTCATTTCCAAAATTTTCAAATATCCCCGCACCGTTTAGTGCCGAAAATGAGACAGCTAAGATCAGGTTGGTTAAGGCTAAGCGCGCTTAGCTAAATAAACTGCGAAACAAGAAGAAAAAGATAATAGCCAAAATGGCTCCAGCGGGTAGAGTGACCACCCATGATATAAATATCTTGCCGACCACGTTCAAGTCAATGGAACGAATGCCACGAGCAAAGCCTACGCCCAAAATAGCGCCGACTAAGGTGTGAGTAGTGGAAATTGGGATGCCAGTGTAAGAGGCCAGCACTACAGTGGTGGCGGCAGCTAATTCAGCTGCAAAGCCGCGGCTTGGGGTCAGTTCGGTGATCTTTCTGCCGACGGTTAAAATCACTCTATAACCAAAGGTCGCGAGACCGATTACAATACCGATGCCGCCTAGTAGTAGCACCCATGGAGGCAGCATGGCTTTAGAGGCTACTTCACCGGAGGTAGCCACGCTAATAACCGCAGCCATTGGCCCAACCGCATTAGCTACGTCATTTGAGCCATGAGCAAATGCCATCGCTGATGCTGTGAAAATCATCAATATTGCAAAGATACGTTCCACACTGGCGTTGTTAAATTCTTGGTTGTCGTCGGGACTTGTTTGGACTTTGCGTACCATTACTAAGCCCATAACTGCAATAAGAATGCCAGTTGCCAAGGCTAAGCCCAAGCATTGCGGCTCTGAATAACTTAAACCGATGTGCTTTAAGCCTTTTTTAAGGGTGACCAAGGCAATAATAAAGCCAACCATAAATAAATAAAGTGGGCCAAATTTAATTGCATTTTGTAGTGGCTCTTTGGTTGAAAGAATCAACGATTGAATAGAGCGAAACAGCAAAAAAGCAATGATTCCAGCTAGTAGAGGCGAGGCCACCCAGCTCATCACGATTTGACCTACTTTGCTCCATGCAACGCTCTCCATGCCGACACCCACTGCTGCAAAACCGACCACTGCGCCGACAATGCTGTGGGTAGTGGAAACTGGCCACCCTTTAGCTGAAGCAATCAGTAGCCACAGACCAGCTGCTAGCAAAGCAGCCAGCATGCCCCACACTAATAGTTGCGGTTCATTGATGAAGGCAGCTGGGTCGACAATGCCTTTGCGGATGGTTTTAGTTACTTCTCCACCAGCCAAGTAAGCGCCAGAAAATTCAAACACAGCCGCTAATAACACGGCTTGTTTGACTGTCAATGCCCTTGAACCAACAGATGTTGCCATGGCATTAGCTACGTCGTTAGCGCCGATGCCCCAAGCTATGAATAAGCCAAATACACCTGCCAATATCAGATAAATAGTTGCTTGATCCATTATGTGTTGAGTGATTGATTAAGCTCCGATGAGCTGGCTTGTGATTGACCTTAGAGTGATGTCTTCAAGGCAGTGATAACAAAATAATCAGCCGAAGCCTACGCTTGGACCGCGCGATTATAAATTAGTTTGGTTAATTGCGCACAATGCTAGATGCGTTGCTATTAGCGGTCTTTGCCTACACCTTTAAAGCGGCTGCGTACTGTAAACCAAGCACCGATGTCTAAAATAGGGCGTGGTGGTAACCATTGCGCAGCTGGGCTGGCAAGGCAGTCATTAATCAAGTTCGATTGTTCACCGCTGGCGTATTCTGCCAAGGCATGGCCAAAGGCAGTGCCGCGGCTGACGCCAGAGCCGTTATAGCCGCCCGCCAGAAAGCAATTGGGTTTTACCTGTTGAAAGAAGTTAGTGGAGTTGCCACTGATGCCTTCCACACCTGACCATGCAATTTCAAAGGGGACGTGTGCTAAAGCAGGGAAGCGCTTGTCAAAAGCAGCGCGGTGAATTTGCTGTCGTTTAGCTAGCTGTGCATCTGATAATAAGACACCACCGCGATATTCAGCGGTGTTGCGAATGCTTAAGCGACCCTCTTGGTTTAGGCGCACCGTGGCGCCGCCATTGTGTAGAGACAGTATGGCCCATGTAGGTAGCTTGCCCAGTGTGCTGCGTTCTTCTTCAGTTAGCACACGGGTCATACTGCCTGATAAAGTGCTGCCTAGCAGGCGACGGCGTAGATGGCCCAATTTACCCGCTTCGTAATTGACCGCCAGCACTAGCTTATCGGCTTTGATGGTGGCTTGCTGAGTGTGGGCTACAATAGATTGGCTATAGTCAATCGACTGTACAGCACTGTTTTCAAATAAACGCACATTGGGCGGCAAGCTGTCGGCTAAGCCATGTACTAGCTTGGCAGGATGCATCAGCGCACCGTTTTTCAGATGCACGGCTTTTTGATACCACTGGGTGCCGAAATCTTGTTCAATTTGTGCTTGCTCTAAGCTGGCATATGGGATGCCAAGTTGCTCTAGGTATTGCACAAAATGACTATGTTCATGCCTAGACTCTCGGTCGGCTGCGGCGTAATAAAAACCGTCCTGTTGCCACTGGCAGTCAATTTTATGTTCTTTGACTAGGTCAGCAAGTAGCTTGAGCCCGGCGCTATTGATACGATCAACACGTTCGTACTCAAGGGTGTTAGCTAAATTGGCCTTGGCAAAGTGACTGTTGGCGACCACCACGCCTGAATTGCGGCCCGAAGCACCTTGCGCCAATTGCCTTGCTTCGAGCAGAATAATCTCGTCATCGGGGTGTAGCTGCGCCAATCGGCGCGCGCAAGATAAACCAGTAAAACCTGCGCCGACTATCAACCATGTTGCGTGGTGAGGGCCCGTGCAAGCTGAGCTCGCCGTACGGGGTGACGTAAGCTCTAGCCAGCCGCGTGTGTCTGAGGGGTGGTGCAGCATTTAGTAAGCTTTAAATATGAGAGGGTATTGGCGCTAGTGTAATACACCGTGCTTTTTTTGCCCATCGATATAATGAAATGACTAGACTTGCCGTGCTGTTAAATTACAGTCAGCTTTAGCTGAATTAGAATTCGGCTAGATCCTCCTTAATCATATCCGCCGCTTTTTCTGCAATCATAATAGTAGGCGCATTAGTATTGCCGGAGGTGATTTCAGGCATGATCGAAGCATCGACTACGCGCAAGTTTTGTATGCCGTGTACGCGTAGGCGTGCATCCACCACTGCATCTTTATCATTGCCCATTTTGCAGGTGCCGACAGGGTGGTAAATTGTCTGGCTGTGTTTTTGCGCTGCTTCCAGCAGTTGCTCGTCACTTTGAAACTGCCTGCCTGGCACGTGCTCGTCCAGCACTTCGCTTGCTAATGAAGGGGCTTCAGCAATCGCGCGGGCTACTTTGATCGAGTCAATCGCTACTTGTTGATCTAGCTTGGTAGACAAATAATTAGGCTGGATTTTTGGGTATTCAAATGGGTCGTTGGAGGTAATCTCAACATGGCCACGGCTTTCGGGACGCAGCTGACATACCGAGGCGGTAAATGCCGAGAACGGGTGAGCGCCTTCGCCGGGCTTGTCGGCGCTTAAGGGTTGCATATGAAACTGGATGTCGGGTCGCTTAGTTTTTTTACTGGATCGAGTAAAGACGGTTACTTGGCTGGCTGCTAATGTCAGTGGGCCAGTAAAAGTGAGGAAGTATTGAATGCCTACCATGATACGTTTGAATACATTATTCACTTCGTCGTTTAGCGTGTTCAGGCGTGTTTTAAATACTAAGCGAATTTGCAAATGATCTTGCAGATTTTGCCCTACGCCTTTAAGTGCATGCACTAATGGTACGTTTTTCTTAGCCAGTAAGTCAGGGTCGCCTATGCCCGATAATTGTAATAATTGTGGTGAGCCGATAGCCCCTGCGGATAGCACCACTTCGTGCTTGGCATGAGCGGCAAATTCCTCACCTTTAATCTGGTAAGTGACGCCAGTAGCTTTCTTGTCTTTGAATAGTATGCCGGTGGTGTGAGCGCGGGTAATGATGGTTAAATTAGGCCGCTTACGCGCCGGTTTTAAAAAGCCTTTGGCTGTGCTCCAGCGAAAGCCGCGATGGGCTGTTTGTTGAAAATAAGCCACGCCTTCTTGGTTTTTACCGTTGTAATCGGCGTTTTCAGTAATGCCGGTTTCTTTAGCTGCTTTAATAAAATGATCGGCAATAGGGCGGCGCAGACGTAAGTCCGACACTTTAAGCGGGCCGCCCACGCCGTGATAGGCGTCGCTGCCGCGCTCTTGGTCTTCCGATTTTTTAAAATAAGGTAGTACGTCTTCATATGACCAGCCTTCATTGCCTAAAGCTTTCCAGTGGTCATAGTCTTCCGCCTGGCCGCGCACATAGAGTAAACCATTGAGCGCGCTAGACCCTCCCAGCACTTTGCCTCGCGGCCATTGCAGCTGACGGCCATCAATACCGCTATCGGGCTCGGTTAAATAACACCAATCAAAGCGCGGGTCGTGCATAGTCTTGAAGTAGCCCACGGGAATGTGTAGCCATGGGTTCCAGTCTTTGCCTCCGGCCTCTAGCAGCAACACTGAATGATCAGGGTTCTCCGATAAGCGATTCGCGAGCACGCAACCAGCGGAGCCAGCGCCTACAATGATGAAGTCGTAGTATTTAGCCATTGTTTAATGCAGCGTATCGTCGATCAGCTAATAAACACTCAGCACCACTTTTGGTGCAGCGCAATCGCCAGCTAATAAGTCTTTAAATGCTTGTGCGCCATCTTGTAAGTCTTGTTCATGCACCCATTCAAGATTGCCTAAAGCGCCGCTATGCAGCTTTTCAAGCGTGCGTTTGATGTCGACCGGAGAATAGGTATAGCAGCCGATAAAGGTGATTTCTTGTAAGGTGATATAGCGAATGTCCAAGTTGCCTGCATTATCCATCAATCCAATGTGTACTACGGTGCCGCCCGGCTTGATGCTGCTGATTGCGGCATTTCGAGTGTGTTCGCCGCCGACAGCATCAAATACGATGTCGTAATGGTCTTCGATGGCGGGGTTTGCGATGGGGTCAAACACTTCGATATTAGTGTACTTTTCAATGGTGGCGCGGCGTAGTGGATTAGTTTCAGCAATTTGTACATTTACCACACCTTTGTCTTGCAGCAGCAGGGCGGTAAGCAAACCCACTGAACCACCGCCGATAACCAAAGTATGCGCTTCGCTGATTGGCCGTGTGAGGCTGCGCTCGGCCAGTAAAATGGCATGCAGGCCAGTGGCGCCAGGCTCAGTCAGCGCCGCTTTTTGTGCGCTCATACCATCTGGAATCTCAACTAGGTTACATGAAGGAATCGCAATGCGCTCGGCAAACGCGCCGGGCCGGTACATGCCGATCAAGTCGCGCTGCGTACAAAGGTTTTGCTGGCCATTTAAGCAACTGTCGCAAGCGCCGCAAGTAATTAGTGGGTTGAGTACCACGCGCTTGCCAGTGAGCGGGCCCTCAACTACTTTGCCGACGGCCTCGTGGCCTAAGATCAGCGGTGGCACACGGCGTGCATCGTGGCCTAGGTAAGCGTGCATGTCCGAGCCGCAAATGCCCACGGCTTCAATTTGCACAATTGACTCATCGCTTTGCGTTAGCACGGGCTCTGGCTCGTCGCGGTAAGTCATCTCTTCGTTGGCAGTATATACAAGCGCTTTCATAGGTACTGAAGCGGCAAGGCCGCTGCATTAGATTGGGTTGTCATTTGGCGGTAAAGCCGCCGTCTACGTATAAGGTTTGGCCAGTAACATAATCGCTGGCTTTAGATGCAAAGAATAAAGTAGGACCACGTAAATCTTCTAGCTCGCCGTTACGGCCTATAGCCGTTTGTGTTGCAGCCCAGTTGGCGGTATTTTCATCACCGAATACGGGTGCGGTGAGTTCTGTAGGGAAAAACCCCGGTGCAATTGCATTGCAAGTGATGCCTTGATTTGACCAGGCTTCGGCCATCGCGCGAGTAAGCTGGCAGATTCCACTTTTGGAGGCGCCATATGGTAAACCGTTGGTAAAGGCACGACTCGATTGCAAGGAGGCGATGTTGATCACCTTACCCCAGCCACGGCTTTGCATGTCTTTAACCAGCGCGCGGGTGAAAAAAAACGGTGTAGCTAAATTCAAATTAAGCGTCTGATCCCAACTTTCAAGGCTGACCTCATCTACTGCTTCGCGCAAGTTGATGCCGGCGGCATTGATGACGCCATCGGCGCGCCCAGCTAGCTTTAGGCAATCGTTAGCCACATCGTCTAGCGTGCTACGTTCGCCAAGGTCAGCCGCTAGTGCGCTGAACCTGCCGCCATTTTCTGTGATGGTATTGGCAAGTGCGTTAAGGCGGCCAGCACGCCGGGCAATGCCTATTACATGGGCGCCGGCTTCAGATAAAAACCCTGCCATCGCTGCGCCAATTCCAGAACTGGCGCCGGTGACGATAAAAGCACGGTCTGAAAGGTCAAAAAGCGTTTGATCTGCCATGTCTGCGACCGTTAAACCCTTTCCTATGCTGGAACTAGTAATAGTTTATGCTGATTCACTATAGTCCAGTTCAAACTCTTGACCAGGGAAATACTTATGCAAACGGTCATCGCCGGTCAGCGCGTGACCTTCCATGCCTTCCGACCGCGAGATGCGTGCGGTGGCCGCGCCCACGCTCAAGTTGGCTTCTTCAGTCATACGTTGCCAAGTTAGGGTCTTAATGAATTTACCTACACTGAGGCCACCTGTATAGCGCGCTGAGCCCTTAGTTGGCAGAATGTGATTGGTGCCGGAACACTTATCGCCGTAGGCAACCGTAGTTTCTTCACCCAAGAATAGTGAGCCGTAATTACTGAGACTTGCAAGCCACCAGTCAAGGTCACTGCATTGCACTTCAAGATGCTCAGGTGCATATTGGTCGCTGACTTCAACGGCCTCTTCTCGGCTGTCCACCACCACCACTTCACCGTAATCAGCCCAAGCAGTTCGCGCGGTAGAGCGGTTTGGTTCAGCCATACGTTCGACATAATGCGGGATGCGCTTGATTACGTCGTTGGCTAATTTCTCGCTGTTGGTTACTAGCCATGCGGGCGAATCTAAACCATGCTCAGCTTGACCGATTAAGTCGGAGGCTACGATTTCAGCATCAGCGTCTTCATCTGCGATCACTAGCACTTCAGTGGGGCCAGCGAATAAATCAATGCCTACGCGGCCATATAAGATACGCTTGGCTTCGGCCACAAATCGGTTGCCCGGGCCGACTAAGATATCGGCTTGCTTGCCAGTGAAATGACCAAAGGTCATGGCCGCAATGCCTTGTACGCCCCCTAAAGCCAAGATAGTATCTGCGCCGGAATAATTGGCGGCATATAAAATAGCGGGGTGCACGCCGCGATCAGCGTGGGTAGGGGAGCAAGCGATCACATTTTTGACGCCTGCTACTTTAGCTGTGGCTACGCTCATAATGGCTGAGGCGATATGGGCATAGCGCCCACCAGGGATGTAGCAACCGGCTGTTTGCACTGGAATTAAACGCTGCCCAGCAAATAAACCAGGTGATAGCTCGGTTTCAAATTCGGTCATGCTTGCAAGCTGACCTTGGGCAAATTTAGAAACGCGCTCATGCGAAAAGGCAATGTCGTCGCGTTGCTTTTGGGTCAGTTGTTCACCAGCAGCTTCAATTTCACTTTTGGGCACAATAATGTCTTTCTCCCAACCATCAAGCTTCTTGGCGTATTCACGGGTTTTCGCTTCACCCTCTTGCTCAATTTCACGCAACATGGTTTCAACAATCTCACGCGTATCATTCTCACCGGTTGCAGGTGTTTTACTTGCCTTCTTTATGTATTTAACAGCCATTTTGATAGTAAGTTTTAAAATTACAGTGTTAATTAGTGCCGTAGATTACGCCGGGTAACCACAGTACGATTTGTGGGAAGATAATGATCAAGATCAAGCCGCACAACTGCACGACCATGAATTGCATCATGCCCTTATAGATATCTTTTAAGTCCCATTCCGGCACCACCCCCTTAAGAAAATAAGCAGACAGTGCCACCGGCGGCGATAGCCATGCGGTTTGCAGGTTCACTGCAACCAAGATGCCAAACCAAGTGAGGTTAAAACCCAGCTGTTCAACTAATGGCAGGAGGATGGGAATGATGATCAGTACAATCGGCACCCACTCCAGTGGCCAGCCAAGTAAAAAAATCAGCGCCATAATGATGAACAAGAACACCATTGGCGGTAAGTCTAAGGTGAGCATGTATTCGGTCAGCATGGTGGGCGTGCCTAAGCGGGCAAACACCGCGCCGAAGAAATTGGATGCCGCCACTAAGAATAAGATCAATGCCGAGATTTCCAGTGTCTTAATCAGCGAATCTTTAAAGCTTTCTAGATTTAGTTTGCGGTATGCCGCCGCCAGCAATAATGAGCCAAATGCGCCCATGCCAGCTGCTTCAGTGGGCGTGGCCCAACCGAGTAAGATACTGCCTAGTGCAAAGCCTACTAATGCTGCTGGTGGCACCAAGCCCAAGGCAAATTCTTTCCATACATAGGCCATGCTGGGTGCGCGAAACTCTTCGGGTAAGGGCGGCCCAAGGGTAGGGTCGAGCTTACAGCGAATCAGGGCGTACGCGGTATACATAAAAGCCAACATCATGCCGGGAATGATCGCTGCGGCGAATAAATCGGTCACGGGTACTTCCAAGATCGGTCCCATTACCACGAGCATGATACTAGGCGGAATTAAGATGCCTAAGGTGCCGCCTGCTGTAATAGTGCCAGCTGCAAGTTGTACGTTATAGCCGGAACGATTCATGGTCTTGGCAGACATGATGCCCAAGATGGTGACCGAAGCGCCCACAATGCCGGTTGCGGCTGCAAAGATGGTGGAGACAAACAATACGGCGATGTATAGCGCGCCGTTAACGCGTGACAAAGTCATTTGGATGGCGGTAAACAGCCGTTCCATCAGGCCGGCTTTTTCCATCAGGATGCCCATGAATATAAACAACGGCACCGCGGCCAGTGTTTGTTCGAGCATCACCCCTGAAAACTGAAAGGTCATCAGGTAAAAAACGATGTTGCCAAAGCCCCAGAAGCCAAACACCATGCCTAAAAAGATGAGTGTGAACGAGATAGGGAACCCAATAAAAATCGCGAACAGCATGCAGCCGATCATTATGGCACCGATTAATTCTTGTGAAAATTCCATTAGACCGGCCACCTGTTGTTTTTAATTGCGTACCAGCATTTCAAGACTTCGGAAACACCTTGAATAAGTAAAAATGTAATGCCAATGGGAATGGCACTCTTTATGGGTCCCATATGCGGCATCCACGCGGTGTCCATGCCTTTCTCACCGCGCTCCCAAGCTTCAAAGGCGTAGTCAAATGACATATATAAAAACACCAGCATGCCGGGGAAGTACAAGAATATGAAAAGTATTAAATCAACTGTGGCCTGTGTCTTAGGTTTCCAGTTTCGGTAAATGAAATCGGCGCGGATGTGCACTCCGCGTGATAGGGCATAAGCCGAACCAAGCATGAAAAATGCGCCATACATCATGCGACTGATGTCATAAGCCCACATAGTAGGCGCGATAAAAAATTTGCGCGCGATGACCTCATACACCATGGCAAGGCACATCGGAATGAGTAAATAACTCACGATTTTGCCAACCCACAGGCTGAAAGTGTCGATGGCCGCTACGGTATGGCGTGTCCACGGTATCATGTCTAAGGGTAATTGATCAGGGTCGGCTGCACGGCGCTCGGCAATGAGCTCGTCAGCGATCTCCAGATCTTCTATGGGTTCTTCACTCATACGCCTCTCCTGATGGGATTTGTTTTGTTATATTTTTTTGTTAAGTAAGCCACATTAGCTTAAGCTTAAAAGCTATGTGTATGGGTTGTTATGTAAATAATAAATGCTGTGATCAAGCCATACAGATAACGATTAAATACTATAAATTGATGCCCCCATTGCTGGGGGCACCGTGGTTTTAACCTATCTTATGCCAGCACTATTCTTTTTTGCTGTTAGCATAGGCCATGCCAAGCTTGGCATTGGAAGTCTGCGCGCCCGCCCAGAAAGGCACAGCGATATCAGCAAAGGCTTTTTGCGAATCCCACACTTCTTTAAAGAAGGCGTTTTCTGCTGAGTTTTTCTCCAAAGCGGCTTTCGCTGCATTCATGTACTCTGGGAAATAGTCAGCAGGCGTGTCATGCAATTGCACACCGTGGTTCTCGGTCAAATCCTTAAGGGCTTTGCCGTTTTCATAGATGCGGTAGCTCAATGAGCGAATCAATGAAGCATCAGCCGCCACGTTCATCGCGTGCTGCTGGGCTTCGGTCAAGCTATCCCAAACGTCGCCATTGATGTACATGTCAGCATTAACCACCACTTGGTGCAAACCTTGCAAGTAGTAGTGCTTTAATACCTTTTGGAAACCAAATACACTATCCGGCTTTGGGCAGCACCACTCGGCTGCGTCAATCGTACCTTTTTCTAGTGCAGGTAAGATATCACCGCCGCCCATAGCTACAGAAGCAACGCCGATGTCCTTATACGTTTGGCCAGGGATGCCTGGGGGCGTACGGAAACGGTATTTGCGGAAGTCTTCCATGCTTTCGATCGGTTCTTTAAACCAACCCAAGGCTTCTGGGCCAACAGGCTGCAGCATTAGACCGTGCACATTCACGCCCATTTCGTCCCACAAACGGTTGTACAGCTCTTTGCCGCCGCCATTCATGAACCAAGAAATAAAGGCAATGTTATCAATGCCTACACCTGCACCGGCTACAGGCGAGCCAAACAGCATCGCTGCTGGGTGCTGCCCCGACCAATAGTGGGTCCATGCAAAACCGCCGTCCACAAGGCCTTTGTCTACGGCATTTAGGATGTCACGACCGCTGACGATCGCGCCATCAGGCAGTACTTCAATCACCACTTCGCCGTTGGTGAGCTTGCTCACGTTTTCGGCGAAATCTTTCACCATCACGATTTCGTCAGCTTTAGTTGGCAGTACCGACTGTATTTTGATAGTCACTTTCTCAGCGTACGCCAGAGAGCTCATACCTAATGCGCTGGCACATAATAGGCCAGCTAGTTTTTTTAAATGAGTTTTCATGCTCAATCTCCTCTTTTTCAGTTGTAGATAATTAACATATCTTTAGGGTGGCCTTATTGCCTAACTATCTTTAGGCATGTGCTTAAAACGATGGCCGATCGTTAGAAACAAGTTTGCCCCAATGCTATAAAGTGCTTCACATGGGGAAATAGGTTAAATTTTGTCTTAATTTGGTGGTCAATAGCACCTCTAGTTAGTATTAGTTTGTTTAGTTTAGGACAGTCGGCTATGGTAGTGATGGTTCTGTGTTAAGCAAAAAGTCTCACGGTACTCAACCGGTGTGTCTTCTAAGTCTAGCGCAAGGCGGTGTACGCATAGTAGCGGTGTGCTTGCTTCAATATCTAGCAGTTGCGCTTGCAATGCGCTGGCAGCAACAGCATACACTTTGTCTTTTGTGCGTCTGATGATCACGCCAAAGTTTTGTTCGTATAGCTCATAAATGTTGTTCAAGATTTGCTTTTTAGTCAAATCCAGCACTGATTTAAAGCGGTTTGCACAAATGGTCATTGTTTCATAGATAACGGGTGGTCCTGCTAAATGGCGCACCCGAGTAATGTGAATGACTTCAGTGCCAGCGGGCATCTCAAGTGCGGCTAGCTCATGGTGTAGGCCTGTGCGTTTATCTACTGTCAGCACTTTAGTTTCAGGCAGCACCCGCCCACCTTCATTGGGTGAGATATTAAAAAAATGAAACAGCTTTAGCTCTGAATTATGACTGGCCACATACGTGCCTTTGCCTTGGCGGCGTAGTAATAAGCGGTTTTCAACCAGTGAATCAATGGCCTTACGCACTGTGCCTTGGCTGACTTCATACTCTTTTGCCAGCTCAGTTTCGCCGGGGATTCGATCGCCTGGTTGCCATTCTCCATGGTGCATACGTGCCACGATGAATGCTCTTATTTGGGCATACAGAGGAGTATCATTAAAGATGGTTTGACTGGATTTCAACGGATCAATTAGCTCTAATTTATTATATTGCTTATTATGTTCTTGTTACTGTAAAGCAAAAAATTGACTATTACAACTCTTATATAAGAGTTGTAACTGACTATTTTATTGCCCTACAATGGCAGGCTTATAAACATAGCGCCTAGGGCAAGTTGTGCTCACTCGGTGCTAATTTATATATAAAGTAGGGTATCCATTAATTACGATCAAATCATGGCTAAAGAAATTCACAACTTTAAGGATGCACGCAAGCTAGCCAAGCGTCACTTGCCATGGATGGTGTTTGATTATTTTGACGGTGCAGCAGGAGAGGGTTTGGGCGATACTTTAAATCAAGAGCTGATTCGTGAAATACGTTTGCAAACGCGGGTGTTACGTAATGTGACGCAGCGCAGCGCAGCGGGAGAAGTATTTGGCGAAGCCACTGGACTGCCTTTTGGTGTTGCGCCCATGGGCATGTGTAATTTAGCTGCGCCAGGTGCGGATTTGATGCTGGCGCGCTATGCTGCACAGATGCAAACGCCGGTGGGGGTGTCTACTGCTGCATCCACTGCGCTGGAGCCGATGATTGAAGCGGCGGAAGGCCATGCTTGGTTTCAGCTTTACTTTGGAGGCGACCAAGATGTGAGTGATGCTTTGGTAAGGCGCGCTGAGGTGGCAGACTATAAGGAGCTGGTGCTGACGGTGGATGTGCCAGAAGTGGGGCGCCGACCTCGTGAGTTACGCCGAGGCTTTAAAATGCCATTCAAAATAGGGCCCAAGCAGTTTATGGATTTCGCCTTACACCCAAGTTGGTCGTGCAATATGCTGATAAAAGGTGCGCCAGAGCTAGCTAACTTTGATGGTGAAACCGGTCATTTTGATCGCACTAAAAGCCGAGCAGGTGCCGATTGGAGTTTTTTCAAGCGCTTGCGTGATACATGGCAGGGTAAGTTAGTGGTCAAAGGGGTGCTGCACACTGCCGATGCACTTAAGCTGCAAGAGCTGGGCGCAGATGCTATTCAGGTTTCCAGCCATGGAGGCCGTCAGCTTGAAAGTGTGCCGTCGCCTATTTTGGCACTGCAATCCATTCGAGAAGCGCTGGGGGTAGACTTTCCTTTGTTTTATGATTCAGGGCTGCGCAGTGGCGAAGATATTATTAAGGCCTATGCCATGGGTGCTGATTTCGTATTTTTGGGCCGCCCGTTGCTATTTGCCATCAGCGCTGATGGTGAACGTGGTTTAAATGCTTACTGCGATGTGGTGCGTCAAGAGCTAGATATTGCGCTGGCGCAACTGGGGCTGGTTTCGGTGCAAGAAATAGGTGCTGAAACGCTAGTAGCTAGCGAAGGGTCAATAGCTAAGTTTGAGATCTAAGTAACAGTTTCTACAATTTAGGCTGCCTCCTGTAACGAGGTAGACAGCCTTGCCAGTAAGCGCAAATTTTGCGCTGACCATGATCCTTGCTTTAGGGTTTAAGGGAGCTCAGAGATTACAGCAGGCACGCACCCTGAAAGGGCATTTTCCTTCGAGCAGACTAGACCATACTGGGAGGCAATGCTTGCAGGCACCGTGGCGCATACAGTTGTGCCGGATACAATCCAAGTATTGCTGTTAGGATCATCCATGTTCATTATAGCGGCCATGTCTGCTAAATCGTACACTACACCGGTAGTATCAATTATGCTGGCAACATCTGTTCCATCAACTGTCCATCCACCGTAAAAAGAGCCATATGAAAGCTCTGTTACGTTTGTAAAGTCATAGACAACCTTAACCATTTCAATTGCTGTTGCTTGGGCGTGCTGCGGAAGCGATATGGTGGCTACGACTGGGGCAGACCAAGCAGTAGTTTTGAGAAGCTTGCGCTTCGTACTATTGATGGTGTTTTTGTTTTCTTGTGGCATGCTATAGATGTCGATAGGTTAGTTAGGGAGGCATTAAATATTTAAAATGTTACTGGTTAGCTTTGTGGCTTAATTTGTCGCTACTCAAAGCTAAGATGAGTTGCTTGATTGAAGCCTGAGCTTCTAATTAGAGGCTGGTTGCGTTCAAACCGTAGCCGTCCAAATTTTGTGTTAAGCCCAAGCTTACGTTGCTTTAAGGAAGCGCAGATATGGCAACGGGTATGCATCCTGCTTCGGCCGTATCCTTGCTACAAATAGCACCATATTGGGAGGCAATGCTTGCAGGTATCGTGATGCAAACCATATTACCAGACACAGTCCAAGTGTTGCTGTTAGGGTCATCCATGGTCATGATCGCAGCCATTTGTTCTAAGTTATCTACACCGCCTTCTTCTACACTAGCAACGTCAGTACCATTTACTGTCCAGCCTCCATAAGCGGAGCCATACGAAAGATCCTCATCCCCCTCCTCATCTACCGCTGCTGTAAAATCATAACAGACCATCGCCATTTCAATAGTTGTTGTAGGCTCTGGCGAAGCTTGGGCATGCTGTGGGAGTGATGCCGCGGCTATAACTGGAGCAGACCAGGCTGTGGGTTTGAGAAGCTTGCGCTTTGTGTTACTGAGGGCATTTTTATTTTCTTTTGGCATGTTATATGAGTACTTTTAGTTAGAATTAAGCTAAGTCAATAATTTTTACAAAAATAAACGGTTATATTTCAATGATAAGTGAATTTTTTTAAAAAATACAACATTAGATTGTTCTACTCTATTATCGGTCAAGCGTCAATAGCTTGGCTTAAAACATAGTGTTTTGGTGCGCTTGCTCCGCAGGCACTTCTTGAATTACATCCCAGTGCTCCACTACTTTGCCATCTTTTAATCGAAAAATATCGATGATCGCTGTATCGGGCTTTTCATCTTGGGTCATGCGTACATGTAGCATCACCATATCATCTTGTGCAATGGTTCGTACGATCTCAAATTTTGCTGTTGGTGCCAATGTGTCTAAAAAATATTTAAGGCCTCCTCGAAAGCCTTCTGGGCCATCTTCAACGCTGGGGTTGTGCTGGATGTATTGTTCGCCCATGTACATTTCAATGGCTTCATCTATATTACGATCATTCAGGGCCCTGTTATAAAATTCGATCACTGTTTTGGTGTTGCTTGTTTCATGGTCATCGCTGCTAGCCGTTGCTGGCGTGCCGATGATTAGTGGAATTATTGCAGTAGCGATTGCTAAAAAGTGACGTTTTTTCATTGTATTACTCCTAATAAAATTGTTGATAAAGTTCAGTCAGAAACTGACGGTTTGAACTATAAAATGCTCTATAATATTGTTCAATATCAATATATAAATATGATTAATTGAATATTATCAATAATAAAGTTTTGCCAAAAACCATCGATCCGCGGCTGTTACAGGTGTTTTTAGTGATCTACGAGCTTCAGTCGGTGTCTGGTGCTGCACTGCAATTGCAACTTGATCAATCCACTGTATCAAACACTTTAGACCGGTTACGAAAATTGCTGGGTGACCGTTTATTTGTCCGTGCTGGCCGAGGGATTACTCCCACCGCTCATGCAGATAAAATTGTGCCTATTGCTAGAGATATTTTGGAGCAAAATGCGCGCTTAGTGGCCGCTGCCAATCGATCTTACGACCCAAGCCAAGAGCATGGCCGCTTTACGATAAGCACACTTGATTATGAATGGAGCTTGCTTGGTCAGCGTTTGATGCAAATTTTGCGTACGCAGGCGCCGCACTGCGAATTAAAAATCATAACGCTGGGTACAGAGGCAGAAACCTTAGCGAGCTTGCGTAGCGGCGAAATTGATTTTGCTATGCGCCCAAGCTTAAGTGAAGACAGCACCGAGCTGCATGCGAAGTGCTTGATTGGCGACCACCTTGCGGCTTTTTATGATGCTGCCCATACGCATCCTCCACAAGGGAAACATTATTGGCAAGCATCGCATGCGCGGGTGGTGTTTAGCCAAGATGAGCGCTCGACTTTAATTCAAAGGAGCAAGCAAACAGGGCAAGAACGTGCTGTGCGGCTGATTGTGCCTAACTTTTCATTCTTGGCCAATGCCATTGAAGGGACTAATTTAGTGGTGACTGCTCCATCTTTGCTTCGTTATGGACATTTTCGTAACCTGTCCCACTGCAAGCCACCTTTTGAAGTGCCGGTCAATATTCATGCTATTTGGCATCAAGCTGTTCATCAAAACCCACGTCATCGTTGGTTGTTACAACAATTGCAGGCTTGTGCTAGCAACGCAGTGGAGACTAAAGCTTGATTATGATGTGAATTGGCCAGAGCCTTCTTGGCCAGATACCGCTATTAAAATCACGCCTATAGCAACTACTGCAGCTGCCAGTAGGCGTGGCTTCCAAGGTCGTTCACCAAAGTATATTACGCCAATTAAAGCAGCAATGATGACGCTGGATTCTCTAATAGCGGACACCATGCCTAGCGAAGTCAGGCTTTTAGCATAGATCGCCATGCCATAGGCGCCAGCCGAGATTAAGCCACCTGCAATGCCGATGGCGTAGGTTTTCCAGCGCATCTTTTTTACGTATTGCCAGCGCATTCCTAATAGTGCCACGCCAGCGAAAGCTTCTAAAACAAACAACCAGCCGATATAGCCTAAAGGGCTTTGCGCGGCGCGTACGCCTAGGCCATCCACCACTGAATAGGCGGCGATAGTGCAGCCGACGACCAAGGCTGCGATAACTGCGCGGCGATCGGGCTTTTCGCCTTGTTGGCTGATAAAAATAATGCCGATGCCTAAAGACACCAACACAATGCCCAGCCATGCTATTGGAGGTAGCACTTCACCAGCAAATATTTGCGCACTGGAGGCCACCAAGATAGGCGCCACTCCGCGAGCGATAGGATAAACCTGTGACAGATCGCCAAAACGATAGGCCCGAAGTAAAAAACCGTAGTAAAAAAAATGGATGAAGGTAGAGGCGATAAGAAAGCGCCAACTTTCAACTGCTGGAGGTAAAAACTTGATGGCTAGGGCTATACCGAGGATGGCGTGCCCTACATTTAGCAGCCCCATCATCGCCATTCGGTCTGATGCGCCTTTGATCAGTGCATTCCACAGCGCGTGCAAAAAGGCGGCAATCAGTACCAGTGTAATGGCGAAACTAAAAGGCTCGTTCACATCGGCACAGCTAATTTGAAAGGTTAGGGTTTCAGCCTATCATGTATGTAGGCAAAATAGGCTGAAAGGTTACAAAATATTGGTCTGATTTAACGTGGCCAGGGCAAGGAATAGGTCTTTACATTAGTGAAAAACTTCATCGCTTCGAGCACACCTTCTTTAACGCCGTTACCTGAGTCTTTTATACCACCAAAAGGCGACATTTCAATGCGATAACCAGGTTGCTCCCAAATGTTGACGGTACCCACTTCAAGGCCGTTGATGTAAGCCATAATGCGGTTTAGGTCATTGGTACACACACCCGCAGACAAGCCAAAAGGCGTGGAGTTGGATATCTTCATCAGCTCGATGTCATCATCAGGTACGCGCACGATAGGTACGATTGGGCCAAAGGTTTCTTCGTACACCAAGGCTGAGTCGTGTGGTACGTGATCTACCACGATCGGTGGAAGCAGGGCGCCTTCGCGGCCAGGGTCGTATAGCACTTTGGCGCCTTGTTCGGCCGCTTCATATACCCGCTTTTCAAATAACTCAGCCGCTTCGGCATGAATGACACAACCGAGCTGCGTATCAGGGTCCATAGGATCGCCGAATTTGATTTTTTTGGCATTGGCTAAAATCATTGGCACTACTTTATCGGCTACCGATTCCTGCACTAAAATACGTTTGATGGCCGTACAGCGCTGACCTGAATTGCCGCAAGCGCCGGCCACAGCCAAGGCCGCGGCTTTTTCTAGGTCATCATCGTTTAAGTCATTCAGAATAATGAGCGGATCGTTGCCACCCAACTCCAAGGCGGTGCGCTTATAGCCAGCTTTTTCAGCGATCATTTTACCCACCGGCACGCCGCCGGTGAAGGTGATGATGTCGATTTCTTCGTTACTGATCATTTCATCGCCAATGTCTTCTGGCAGGCCAGTGACAATTTGGAACATCTCTGGCGGCAAGCCTGCTTCATACAAAATATCAGCCAGGGTAATTGCGGTTAAAGGGGTCAGCTCGGTGGGTTTGCACACCATACAGTTATTGGTCGCAATTGATGGTGCGATTTTGTGCGATACCATATTTAAAGGGTGGTTAAATGGAGTAATCGCTGAGATGGTGTTGACTGGCTCACGCAGGGTGTAGATCTTACGGTCCTTGCCGTGTGGGGTGAGGTCACAGGAAAATATTTGCCCATCATCGAGAATGGCCAATTGCCCCGCCAGCGTGAATACGTCATACGAACGACCAGCTTCATACAATGCGTGTTGCTGGCATATACCTAGTTCCATGGTCAGCCAATATGCAATTTCCTCTTTGCGTTCGCGAATCAGTTCACCTGCACGAAATAAAATTTGCTGCCGCTGATAGCGGGTCAAGTTAGGCTTGTAGTTAGCTGCAATTTTGAATGCTTTTTTTGCATGTTCAGCGGTGCCAGCAGGCACGGTGCCGATTATTTCGTTTGTGTACGGGTAGTGCACATTAATGCGTTTTTTGGTGTCGACTTTTTCGCCGCCAATACGCATCGTTTCGTGGCGGGTTCCTTTGGGGTTGGATGAACTCATGGCTTAACTCTCCAGTGCAGCTGCTTTAGTAACATAATAATAGGCGTCGAAATTGCGCAAGGTAGGGGCATCCGGTAAGGTCTCATCCAATGCGCGGTTCATAATGAATGGCACGCGCTGCTCAGAAATGCCGCCGTGCGAGCGCAATGGCTCTGTCAGACCTGATAGATCATGGCGATGCTCGCTAGTGCCCAGCACCACGTGGATATCAGAAACCACCACGATGTCGCCCACGCGATCAGGTGGTAGCTCAAATTTCTCACAAGCTGCTTCACGGCTCAGCGCGGTCATGATACCGTCTTTGGCATTGAGCTTATCAAGCAAGACTTCGCGATCTACGCCATCTTGCAAGTAGGCCGTGGCGTACGAGCCTAAAGCGCCATGGTGTACTACATAGGGGTCGGTGATGGGTAAAATAACACGGGCATCACCTTCATTAAGCCAACCGTCGAGCAAGTCTTGCAAATAAATAACATTCGGTGAGCCATCAGCCAAGTGTTTGGCGTTCATGCCGTGGTCGCCAGTCATAATAATGGCTGCACCTAGTTCATCCAGTTGTCCAAGATAACGATCGAACATGGCATAAAACTCGTTGGCTTTAGGTGCGCCAGGTGCGTGCTTGTGCTGCACATAATCGGTGGTGGTTAAATACAAAATATCGGGCTTTTCCTCTTTAAGCAACTTAACGCCTGCAGCAAATACGAATTCAGATAGCTCCGCTGAATATACATCTGGCACGGGCATGCCTAACCATTTTGAGGCGTTTTCCATGCCGTGTTCAGCCAGTGTCGACGTGGCGGATTTCTCTGCCGAAAAACACATGTTTTTCCCGTCTTTGAAACTTAGTCCATGGCCAAGCAAGGCACGTAGCTTATCTTTTGCGGTGACAATCATCACGCGCTTGCCCGCATCGGCAAAGGTTTGAAAAATGGTGGGCGCACGCAAAAACTTCGCATCGTTCATCATCACTTCTTCGCCGGTATCAGGGTCATATACGAAATTGCCACAGATGCCATGCACTGAAGGAGGCTGTCCAGTTGCAATCGATAGGTTGTTTGGGTTGGTAAAGCTTGGAATCACGCAGTGTGACACGCGGTCGGTGCCGGTTTCTTTGATGCGTTTTAGGTTTGGCATTACACCCGCTTTGATTGCCTCGTCAAAGTAGTCTACTTCACAGCCGTCAATACAGATGGCAATGGCACAGGTTTTTGGTGTTTCATAAACGCGGTTGTTGACCGTGTGATTAGTTTGAGTCATGTTAGCAGTCTGGGTTTATATTAAGAAGTTTGTTTAACTAAGTAGTTTAGCTCTTTCGGCTAGGGCTTGTTGCGGGGGAGACGCACTTTTGACGCCCATTTGGGTTAGCGATTGCTGCGCTGCGGTTACGACATTTCGCATCACATGGCGGTCAATGTGGCCAATGCAGCCAATTCTAAAGCTATCAACTACGGTTAGTTTCCCTGGGTAGATGATAAACCCTTTTTGTTTCATTAACTCATAGAATTGATCAAAGCTAAACGCGGGGTCAGCTGGGTTAAAAAAGGTAACGATGATGGAAGAAAGCCAGCGGTCATCAAGCAGTGTTTCAAAACCTAAGGTACGCATGCCAGCCACCAAAGTTTCACGGTTTTGGGCATAGCGCGCACCGCGCCCAGCCACACTGCCTTCGGCTTTATGTTGTTCAAGCGCCTTAATAAATGCCGCCACTACGTGAGTGGGTGGAGTAAAGCGCCATTGGCCAGTTTTGTTCATTACAGTCCATTGGTCATGCACATCCAAACTTAAAGAGTGGCATTGGCCTTTGGCTGCTTCTAAAGCAGTTTTGCGAGCGATAACAAAGCCGAAGCCTGGCGCGCCCTCGATACATTTGTTTGCAGATGAAACAAAGGCTTCGCACGTGACTTTGCCCATGTCCAGCTCTACTGCACCAAAGGCGCTCATGCTGTCGACCAGCAGTTTACAGCCGGCGGCGGATACCGCATCAGATATCTCTTCGATAGGATTAAGAATACCGGATGATGTCTCGCAGTGTACCGCTACTACATGGGTGAGTGTCGGGTCTTCAGCCAGTAGTGCCGCCACTTCATCGCCGCGCGGAGGCAAGTAGTCGCCTTTGTCTAGTAATTGGTAATCACGCGCGATGTAATCCAGTGTTTTGGCAATGCGCAGTCCATAAGCACCGTTAGCGAGCACGAGGGTTTTGCTGGATTTAGGTAAGAAGGAGCCCAGCATTGCTTCGACCGCAAATGTGCCGCTGCCTTGTATCGGCACGCAATCAAAGGCATCGTGCGCGTTTGACACCATGGCAAGCAGTTCTGCTCGCAACTTCGCGGTCATGTCGCGAAAATCTTGATCCCACGAACCCCAGTCTACCAACATACTTTGCTTTACTTCATGCGAAGTAGTCAGCGGTCCTGGAGTGAGGAGTATTGGCTCTCTAATCTCAGGCGCTGAGAAGCTTGATGATGCGGTGTCGTCAATATGTTGCACGGCTGGTTCCTCGTTCGCAAATACTTTTTAATATTAAAAACCAGTCCATCTGACACAGTTTCTTTAAGTGATAAGACTATTGTAGGGATGACTTGCTCGATTGTGAAAATCGTTATTTTGAATCGACCTATAAACCAAACATATAGATTATTTGATTTGGTAAAGCATTAAATGAACTAAAGTGATTGCTCTTAACAAGCAAAAGATAACCATCATGCTAGCTGTGGTATATATAAATTCTAATGTTTGGATTTTTGTTCATTAAGGCTGCTATAAATTCTAGATCACTAAAAACAAGCACAAATTTGGGTTTTATATGAGCTTTGCCATTTCAAAAACACCCTCCTTATTTGGCCGAACCAAAGAATTGGAAGGGCAAATTGATGAATTTTTAGATATTGTTACGCAGACAGGGTTGCTCTTTAATCGTGCCATTGATATCTACCTTGATAAGGGGCCCTGCGAGGATTTCGAAGAGCTATTGTCCAAGGCCTCAGAGGTTGAAACACGGGCTGACACCTTGCGCCGTGACATAGAAAACAAGCTATATGTGCAGACCTTGATCCCTGATCTGCGCGGAGATGTACTGATGTTGCTTGAGAATGTGGATAACATCATCAATCGCTATGAAGCTAATTTGTTTCGCTTCTCCATCCAGTCACCTGACATACCTGCTGAATTTAATCAGGGGTTTAGAAAGCTGACTGAGCAAGTAATTCACAGCGTAGAGTCTTTGGTATCTGCTTCGCGGGCCTTTTTTCGTGATACTAATTCGGTGCGAGACCATGTGCGCAAAGTTCTGTTTTTTGAATCTGAGGCTGATCGCATTAGCACCAAACTGCAGCGCAAGATATTTGCCAGCAACTTAGACTTGTCGCGAAAACGTCACTTGCAATACTTCATCGAGAATATTGATGAAGTAGCCAACTCGGCTGAAGATGTTGCCGATGAATTGGCTATTTATGCCATTAAGAGAATTATCTAATCGCGCTAGAAACTAACAACTGCATGACGATCTAAAGATGGAACTGTCCGTGCTGATATTCTTGGGGAGTGGGCTGTTCTTAGGTTGGTCTTTGGGCGCGAACGATGCCGCTAACGTGTTTGGCACTGCAGTGGGGACACGCATGGTCAAGTTTTCAACAGCGGCGATTGTCTGCAGCGTGTTCGTCATTTTAGGTGCGGTTATTAGCGGTGCTGGGACCACTGAAACCTTAGGAAAACTAGGCGCAATCAACAAGTTGCCAGCGGCATTTATGGCTGCGCTCGCCGCTGCGATGACAGTTTATTTGATGACTAAGCGTAGTTTGCCGGTGTCGACCAGCCAAGCCATCGTTGGTGCCATTATTGGCTGGAATTTGTTCAGCGGCTCCCCCACCGATGCCCAAGTTCTAACAAAAATTGCGATTACTTGGGTGGCCTGCCCACTGCTAGCAGGTTTAATTGCAGTGCCATTGTTTATGTTGGTGCGGCGTATTTTAAGGGCGGCCAATCTGCACATCTTACGCTTAGATGCATATACCCGCTTTGCATTGATTATCGCTGGTGCGATGGGGGCTTATAGCTTAGGGGCAAACAACATTGCTAATGTAGTAGGTGTATTTGTGCCAGCTTCACCGTTTACGGATTTTACTGTGCTAGGCTGGTTTAATTTCTCATCGGCGCAACAATTATTCTTGTTAGGGGCGCTTGCGATTGCGATCGGTGTGTTCACTTATTCAAAGCACGTCATGATGACGGTGGGGCAAAATTTGGTGTCATTGTCACCTGTAGCTGCTTGGGTTGTGGTGGTGTCTCATTCCATCGTGTTATTTGTGTTTGCCTCCAAAGGCTTAGAGGCCTTGCTATCAGATGCCGGCTTGCCAACGATCCCTTTGGTGCCGGTGTCTAGCTCACAAGCTGTAGTGGGGGCCATTGTAGGCCTCGGTTTGATGCGCGGGAGACAGAGCATTCAATGGAGCGTGTTAGGCGCCATTGCGGTTGGTTGGGTGATCACCCCGTTTTGCGCAGCATTGATTGCCTATATTGGACTATTTGTTTTACAGAATGTGCTTAATTTAGTGGTGTACTAAGCAGGATTTATTATTGCTTATTGAATTCAGTATTCGCAGTATGTTGTAGCTCAATTGACATTCGTTGAGTTACTTCTATACTGGTCATATTTTAGTTTCCAAAGCTATAAATAAATCTGCTAAATTATATAAACTATAAGTTTTATTGTTATTAGTAGCGATTAAACTGAAATTATTAAAAGCGCGCCAACTCCAGCGTTTCTAGTAGCTCAAGGCGTTTTCAATGCGGTAATTTTATGCGATATGTGCAAATAAGGGCGTTTCATTATGTGGCGACACACGGTGGTTTCTCACGTGCAGCAGACGTTTTGTTTTTGACCCAGCCGGCCATTTCAGACCAAGTGCGTAAACTTGAAGCAGAAAATGATGTGCGCCTGTTTGACCGGCATAGCAAAAAGGTGGTGTTGACACCTGCAGGAGAAAACTTGCTGCAGATAACGCGCCGTATGTTTGAAGCAGAAGAGAGCGTGGCTGATTTTTTGTCGGAATCACGATCCATCAAAACCGGTCAGCTTAATGTTATGGCGGACTCGGTGAATCACATCACAGATACTTTACTGCTTTTTAGGCAGCGCTACCCTGCTGTGTTTATTTCGCTAAAGGTTGGCAATACTCAAACGATATTGAATAAATTGAGAAATTATGATGCGGATGTGGCAGTGTTAGGCAGTGTGCCTAAGAGCCAAGAGTATGCGGCTTTAAGGCTCAATTCCACCCCGATTGTGGCGTTTGTTGCCAAGAGTAGTAATTTAATTGAGCAGTCGACAATTTCGCTAAATGAATTAGGTAAGTTGCCGCTAGTGCTACGAGAGAAAGGTTCTATAACAAGGGCGAAACTGGAAGCGGCCGCTGCCGAATCGGGCATTGATTTGAACGCGATCATTGAAACGCAAGGGCGTGAGGCTGTGCGTGAAATCGTGTTAGCTGGCGGCGGCGTTGGGGTGGTGTCCGAAGCGGAGTTTGGCAGTGGTGATGGCTTGCGTAAGGTGCCCATCAGCGGTAAGCCGATGATGATGGACGAAGCCTTGGTGTATTTGCGTGAACGCAAAGACAGCAAGTTGATTCGCGCATTTATGGAAGGAGCGAATGAAATGAATGCTTAGGTAAGATGGGTGCTGGAAGGATCTGGGTTTTCTTAGGAAATACAGAAAGACATAGCTATCTAATACGTAACTTAAGACTTGGACTAATCTTGAACAAGTACCTATCAATTTGAGTGTTTGAATTATCAAAAACAACGATTTTATTTGTTGGTTGATCTTGTCATAGTCTGGTCATATTATAGTAATAATATTGGGCCTGCTTTTAATTGGATGTAGCCAAGCGTTGCACAAAAGCGGGCTTAAGGAGCATCTAAGCGTCTGAACAAGGCTTTCGTTGCTTAACGATAAGGTTTAATATGTAAAGCAAATTATAAAAGATGAATCTTAAATAACCCCACGAGGAGAACGTATGAATAAAATATCTAAACTTGCCGTCGCTGCTAGTATCAGTGCATGGCTAGCGCCTGCTGTTATGGCAGGTGAATTAACTGTTTACACAGCGATTGAGGCGGAAGATTTAACCCGCTATGCTGAAGCTTTTAATGAAGAGCATCCTGATATCAAGATAAATTGGGTGCGTGATTCAACCGGCATTATGACAGCCAAGTTGCTGGCCGAAAAGAATAATCCACAAGCCGATGTGGTTTGGGGTTTGGCAGCCACTTCATTATTGCTGATGAAGTCAGAAGGTATGTTAGAAGGCTATGCGCCCAAAGGCGTAGAAAATCTAGACCCTAAGTTTGTAGACAAAAGCAGCCCTCCTACATGGACGGGCATGGATGCATGGGTTGCATCGGTTTGCTTTAACACTGTTGAGGGTGAAAAGAATGGTTTGGCTGCACCGACTTCTTGGGAAGATTTGACCAAGCCGGAATATAAAGGCCATGTGATCATGCCTAACCCTAACTCGTCAGGCACGGGCTTTTTGGATGTGTCTAGCTGGCTGCAAATGTTCGGTGAAGAGGGTGGCTGGAAATACATGGACGCACTGCATGAGAACATTGCTTCTTATACGCACTCGGGCTCTAAGCCTTGTAAGTTAGCTGCGGCCGGTGAAATTCCAATTGGTGTTTCGTTTGCTTTTAGAGGTGCTAAGTCTAAAAATGCCGGCGCGCCGATTGATATTATTGTACCTACGGAAGGCGTGGGCTGGGATATGGAAGCCACAGCGATTGTTGCAGGTACTGATAATTTGTCAGATGCACAGAAACTAGTAGATTGGAGTATCACCAAAGGTGCCAACGAGCTTTATAACAAAGGTTATGCGGTTGTGGCCTATCCTGGCGTTGCTAAGCCGGTAGAAAATTTCCCACCTAACTTGGTTGAGAAAATGATCGACAATGATTTTGAGTTTGCAGCCAACAACCGTGCACGCATCTTGAAAGAGTGGCAGAGTCGTTACGATACAAAGTCTGAGCCTAAGAGCTAAGGCGTCATTTGTATTTATTAGAACGAGGGCACCCTGAGGGTGCCCTTTTTCGCTGCCCAGCCTATTTCTCAGTTTTGCTATAGCCATGTCACAATCTAATCCGGGCGACGATTCCGCCTATTTGATCATTGAAAACCTCGATAAGTTTTTTGGTGATTTTCAAGCCTTAAGTGATGTTAGCCTAAGTATCAATGCAGGCGAGTTAGTGTGCTTTTTAGGCCCGTCTGGTTGTGGAAAAACAACCTTGTTGCGGGCCATTGCAGGGCTGGATATGCAAACGTCGGGGGTCATTATTCAGGATGGTAAGGATGTGTCTAATTTGCCGCCGTCTGAGCGTGACTTTGGCATTGTGTTTCAATCGTATGCGCTGTTTCCAAATTTAACCATTGAGCAAAATGTTGCCTTTGGCTTAGAGAACACTGGCATGGCGCGCAAGGATATTAATGCACGCGTGGAAGAGCTGCTGGCTTTGGTGGACCTGCCTGGCCAATCGACTAAATATCCAGCGCAGCTATCTGGCGGCC
>CALIFM010000100.1 GCA_938021685.1 uncultured Gammaproteobacteria bacterium
GGGCGTTTGGATTTTATGGGCTGCTTGGACAGGTATGCGCTATTTGCACGAAGTGTCGCCAGCTGTGCTGTTGTTGGCTTTGTTGATGGTGTGGATAGCCGACTCAATGGCTTATTTTGGCGGTAAGCGTTTTGGCCAAACCAAGCTTGCGCCTTCCATCAGCCCTGGTAAAACTTGGGAAGGCGTGTTGTCCGGCGTTTTAGCAGCAGTATTGGTGTCGATTATGTATGCCGCCACAGTATTGGCTGAGTATAACTTGAACCTAATAATGATTGGTTTATTGGCTGTGGCCGTGGCTTTGATCAGTGTGGTGGGTGATTTAAACGAAAGTAAGTTAAAGCGCGCTGTAGGCATGAAAGACAGCGGTAGTTTAATTCCAGGTCACGGCGGTGTATTAGATCGTATTGATGGCCTGGTGGCGGGCGTTCCGTTGTTCGCATTTTGCTGGCCCTTTTTGACATGATGCTTGTAAAGCAAGAGCATTTTTTGAAGCGAGCGGGTTAAGCATGGCACGCCAAGTCGTTGTTCTCGGTTCAACTGGCTCAATTGGCCTTAGCACTTTAGATGTGTTGCGTCGCCATGAGGGTGAGTATAGTTGTTTTGGTCTCAGTGCCAATACTGATATCCAAGGTTTATTTAACCAGTGTAAGTCCTTTAAGCCGCGTTATGCAGTGATGGCCGATTTAAGTGCCGCTAAAGAATTGGATGTTTTGCTAAATGCAGATGATTTGCCCACAAAACTGATTGCTTCTACGCAAGCTTTGGAAGAACTGGCAGCGCACAGCGAGGTAGATATTGTAGTTAGTGGCATCGTCGGAGCAGCAGGTTTATTACCCACCTTGGCGGCTGTACAAGCTGGTAAAACAGTATTGGTGGCGAATAAAGAGCCACTGGTGATGATGGGTGATGAAATTGTACGTCAGGCTAAGCAGTATGGTGCTGCCTTGCTGCCGGTAGATAGCGAGCACAATGCAATTTTTCAGTGCTTGCCTCTTAATGCTAGTGCAAAAGATGCTTCCTGTGCTGAATTGATTAATAAAGGGGTGCGCAAGCTGTTATTAACCGGGTCTGGTGGGCCATTTAGGGGGTTGCCGCTTGAGCAATTTGCGCAGATCACCCCAGAGAAAGCCTGTGCCCATCCTAATTGGCAAATGGGCAAGAAGATTTCGGTTGATTCGGCCACGATGATGAATAAGGGCTTAGAATTGATCGAAGCCTGCGCTTTGTTTGAATTGCCGCCTGATCGTATTGAAATTGTGGTGCATCCCCAAAGCGCGATTCACTCTATGGTGGAGTATGTGGATGGTTCGATTTTGGCGCAAATGGCCAGTCCTGATATGCGGGTGCCAATTGCCTCTGCCTTGGCTTGGCCAGCGCGTATTGATTCGGGTGCAGAGCCTTTAGATTTGATCAAGCTGGCGCGTTTTGATTTTGAAGCGCCTGATTTTAAGCGTTTCCCTTTGCTGCAATTAGCGAGTGATGCAGCACAATCAGGCGGTACGGTGCCAACAGTGCTAAGCGCAGCCAATGAAGTGGCCGTGGATGCCTTTTTGGCAGGGCGCTTGGCATTCACGGATATTAGCCGTGTGGTAGATGCTAGTTTGCAGGTGATTGAGTTTTCAGCAGACCGTAGTTTGGAATCGGTGTTGGCCTATGATACAAAAGCGCGCGAAGCAGCGACTAAAAGCTTGCATCAATTAGCTGCATAAGGCTGGAAATGTCCGATGAGAATTAAACAAGGAGACTGGTTGTTTGGCGCACCATTTGCGCATCGCGGTTTGCACCAAGAAAACGGTGTGCCAGAAAACAGCATGGCGGCCTTTGAATTAGCGCTAGATAAAGGCTATGGCATTGAGCTTGATGTGCAATTAAGCAACGATGGCCAGGTGGTGGTGTTTCACGATTACACCTTAGAGCGCCTCAGTAACGGTGCTGGCAAAGTAAAAGAAACTTCGCTGCAAGCTTTGCAACAATTACGATTGTTGGGTACTGAAGAGACGATTCCTAGCTTGGCGCAAGTGCTAGAGCAGATTGCTGGAAAAGTACCGTTATTGGTTGAATTGAAAGGCTTGCAAGGCGGAGCAACTCAATTAGAGCCAGCTGTGGCAAAGTTACTGGACATTTATCAAGGTGAGTTTGCGTTGATGGCTTTTAATCCACACCGATTGGCATGGTTTAAAAAACACCGGCCTATATTTTTGCGTGGGCAGTTGACTGAACGTTATTTAGAAGATGAATTACCCTTGTGGCGGAAGCTTGCTTACAAGTACTGCTTGTATAACGGTTTTAGCCAACCTGATTTCATTTCTTATGAGATTGATATGCTGCCAAACTGGCGTATGCGCGGTTTTGCAAGGCGCGGTCTGCCCATGATTAGTTGGACAATTAATAGCCCTGAGCGTCTAAAGCTAGCTAGGCAATATGTAGACAATATCATCTTTGAGCGTATTGAGCCGTTCTAGCTTAGGTTGCTTTAATTAAGCAGCTTGTACTGCTGTCACTGTGATGGTGCTGATCACTGCATCGATATCGCAGCCGCGTGATAAATCATTCACTGGCTTATTAAGGCCTTGCAGCACTGGTCCGACGGGCAGGGCGCCGCCGATACGCTCAGCTATTTTGTAACCGATGTTGCCGGCCTCTAAGCTAGGAAAAATATACACATTGGCCGATTCGTCAAAGCCGCTATCAGGCCACTTTTTGGCAAGGGTCTGCCTGCTAAATGCGGCGTCAAATTGCACATCACCAATCACACTTAACTGCGGGTTTATTTTTTTTACTAATGCTGTTGCATCGCGCACTTTATCTACCTCTGGATGTGTTGCACTGCCATTGCTTGAAAAGCTTAGCATCGCAAGACGCGGCTTAATCCCTAATAGCTTCTGTGCACTGTGTGCGCTGGACACCGCGATATCGGCCAGTTGTTCGGCATTTGGTGCGATGTTCAATGCGCAATCAGCAAACACGATGGGTTTGGTTTTATCTGCAAGCTGCATGATGAAAAAGCTTGAAACAAGCTGAGTATTTGGTGCAACGCCAATGATTTGCAAAGCGCTGCGCACTACATCTGAAGTAGCGTGTGCTGCACCTGCAACGCAGCCATCGGCATTACCTGCACGCACCATGCAGCAAGCGTAAACGAGCGGTTGCAAAGCCATTGCTTTCGCATCGCCTTCGCTTAAGCCCTTCGGTTTACGCAAGTCGTATAACATCTGTGCATACGGCTCAGTTCTTGCGTCTGTAGTGGGATCGATTAACTGCACTTTACTTAAATTAAGCGACAGCTGACGCGCTTGCTCTTTGATAATGGCACTATTCCCTAGCACGCATACCTTAGTAATACCTTGTTCAGCGCAATGCACAGCTGCCGTCAAGATGCGCGCGTCAGTACCTTCAGGCAAGACAATTGAACGAGGGTTGCTTTTGGCTAGGTGAGTGAATTTTTCGAGAAACATAAGTGTAGTTAAGCCGTGTGTTTGCAGAACATCGATAGCTGATTTTATGCTATTTGCTGCATTTTAGCTGTCCTATATCACGCTGCTAATGCTAAGCTTTGAGCTGATTTATAGCTTGCCTAGTCATGAACATTCAGTGGTTCCCCGGTCATATGCATAAGGCCATTAAGGAGATCAAAGAAACCTTGTCGAAGGTGGATATGTTCATTGAGGTGTTGGATGCGCGCATTCCGTATAGCAGTCAAAACCCAGTATTACAACAAGTGCGAGGTGAGAAACCTTGTTTGCAGGTGTTAACAAAGTCTGATCTGGCCGATCCGATTGAGACTAAACAGTGGCTAGAATACATTCTAGAACAGCAAAACACTCAATGCCGTGCTATTTCCATGCGGCGCCGTGGTGAAATTAAGAAGTTAACTGGCGTATGCCGTGGCTTATTTTCTCACAAGGCGAATGGCCTTGAGGCGATCAAGGTGATGATTGTTGGCATCCCGAATGTAGGAAAATCCTCACTGATAAATGCGCTCAGTGGTAGGGTAATTGCAAAAACAGGCAACGAGCCAGCGGTAACTAAACGCCAGCAACGCATTGAGCTAGATAACAACATTATCTTGTTAGACACCCCTGGTGTGCTTTGGCCGAATATCGAGAACCCTTATAGCGGTTTGCGCTTAGGTATCACCGGTGCAATTAAAGACACGGCTATACATTACAACAACTTGGCCTATTACGCTGCTGAGCTACTGCTGGATCGCTATCCATCGCTGCTTATAGCGCGTTATAAGCTTGATCAAGTGCCGCATGATAATGAGCAGTTAATGGAGCAAATTGCTCGTTACCGTGGTGCCATTAAAACAGGCGGTAAGGTTGACCTTGAGCGTGCGTGCAATATTCTTATCAATGATGTTCGTAGTGGCGCGCTGGGTGGGTTGACGTTAGAAACGCCGCAAATGATGCAGGCTGAGCAACTAGAAGTAGAAAAGCAGCGCGCTGAAAAAGAACAAGAGAAACAACGGTTAAAAGCGGAGCGCAAAAAGCGCTTTAAAAATCGGCAGAGTCATTAAAGCAGCTGATCTGCTGCTACTCGATAATGCTATTGGGGCGGCAGTCGCAAGGTGAGCTTGTCGCCCAGCTGCACCATCTCAAGATGCTTCAAAAATGTCATGCCCAATAAGATTTCTTCGCCGCCCATATGCGGGTTAATGCTAGCAGTGACTTGATTAGACTCAATGTGCCCAAGGCTGAGGCGCTCAATTTTGGTGGCATACATGGTCGCGATACCATTGGCCGTGCTGGCCTGTATTGGTACGCCGCGTTTTAAGCCTAATCGATTGGCTACTTTTTCAGGGATGCTGACATTGGTGGCGCCTGTGTCCAAAAAAAATGTCACTATTTGGCCGTTTATTTTGCCATCGGCCACATAGTGGCCTCTGTAATTACGTTGTAAAACAACTTCTAGTTTTTCACCACTGCCAACTGTAGCCTGCACAGCTTGATTAGGATTGTGGCGGTATTCCAATAGGTCATAAAAAAACCAAGTGGTGCCGCCTAAAAAACATAGCCAAAACAGTATAGTTAGCGTAGCTTTCATAGATGATGCGTCATTTTTAATGTTGCCAATTTCCTAGAAAAAACCTGATTTGGAGCCATCGTCAGGCTTGAGTGTGCGTTTAATCTCCTGCTTGGCGTGCTGCACCACAGAATCACGATCAAGGCGGTCTAGAATTTCCATTACGGTTAATTTAGGGCCAGATGTACCCCAAGACTTACCTTTGGCTAAATACGCTTTAGCTGCTTCACCCACCACCAAAGTGCTGTACCATGCCACCGCGCCTTGGGCTACACCGGTTACTACTGTGGATAGGCCTACGGTGCCAATTTTGAGCGCAGATGATGCAAAGTGGATGGCCAAAAAAGTGCTATAAAGTGCCAACATCTGTGCGGCAATGTTTTTTACTAATTCAGTGGCTTCTACTTTGCTCATTGGAAGGCCATAAATACGTGATAGATGCACAATCATCGCCACATCAATACTGGCTGCTGCTAGCAAGTCAACCACAGGTAAGGGGTTCAAGGCGACCGCAATGCCTTTGGTGATGCAGTAAAGTTGGATCGTTTCTTCGCCCAAATTGTGTTTGACTTCGATAATTTTTTCACCTAGTTGCTCACTTAAATTACCAGCAAACAAGCTTGCGTTAATCGCGGATAAGGTTTTGCCGTCTTTTTCGATCACTTCCCATAAACGCGCCTTTAATGCAGCAATGTCGATAGGGCGTTCGCGAGTAAGCTCGGTCTCATTGCCGTCATCGTCGATTTGCAGCACTGTTTGGCTGCTAGGTGACGCAGCAGCGAGTAAGATATTTTTAGCTTCCAGTAAGTCACTGGTTTTGTCTTGAATGCTGCTTAATAGTGCCTCTTGCTGCGCTTTGGTGTATTGATCGGATTTGTTGATCACTAAAATGATCGGCTTAGCAGTGGCCACTACTGCACGTAGGGCATGCATCTCGGTGTTGGTAAGGTCTGAATCAGCAACAAACAGTACTAAATCAGCGCGCTGTGCCACCTCTAAGGCCAATGCCTCACGCGCTTCGCCGTCTGCTTCGTTAATGCCCGGTGTATCAATGAGATAAACGCCGCCGGCATCCAATGTTTCCCAGTGGGCTTGGTCAGCCGTTTTGGTTTCGCCATGGAGTACGCTAACTGAAAAAAGTTCTTTGCCTAATAAAGCATTGAGCAAAGAAGACTTGCCTACGCTCACACGACCAAACACTGCTACATGCAATTGCTGCTGTTCAAGCTTGTTGAGCATTTGATTCAGCTTTGCATACTCACCACTTAGGGCGGTACGTACAGAATCTGGCACGCGCTTATCATTCAGTAGCTCGCTAATGCTTTTCTTAGCTAAAGCAACATGCTCATCACCTTTGTTTTCAGCGTCGCGCTTAGGTGAACCTGGTAGCTTAGCCATGCTATTTTTTCACCTTGTTAAAAATCAGTTTGGCTAGCTCCATCTTTTCACTTTGCATATTTTCATTTAAATATTGGCCAAAGCTGATCGCAGCAGGGGCAGGTTTGAGCTGCCCACGTTGCTTTAATGTCTTTTGCACAGCGCGACCTAAAGCGTCAAAGATTAAGCCATAAGCAAAGGCGTGTGTTAAACCGCCCGTTACGGTGCCAATGCCAGGGAAAGCCTTCATGGCGTTGCCTGCTACGGCAAGCAAAATGGGGGCTGATTTTTTGATTTGTCCTTGGCTAAAATCAAAAAATTGGTCGATGTCTAAATCGCGTACCGAGGCATCATGTAGTTTACACAAATCTTTTACCATGGCGGTGCCGACCAAGCCTTGAATGACAAGATCACTTCCTGGACTGACCGAGGCCAGCGCGCCAAATACTGCTTTTTTGGTTGAGCTTTTGATAATTTTTTCGGCTTGTTTGTCGCGATGAACAGCGGTGGCATCATCCAGTTTCTGCTGAATCAATACAAATACGCTGGCATCACGCAACTGGCTAAGCTCATCTGCTTGGTCATCAATTTGGTCTTGCACGGCCTGTGCTAGTGCACCGACTTGCACAGGACGGCTGCGCACTTGTGTATCTTCTTGCCCGTCAGCTTGCAGTACGATTACTTCTTCTTCGCCGCCGGATTGCACGAATGCTAAAGTCATCTGCTTGTCGTCGCCTAAGTGTTCGAGAAAGCGCTTTTCGAGCTGAGCTTTTTCGTTGTCGCTCAAACGATCGCTTTTATTGATGCAAATAATTAGTGGCTTTTGATAGGCAATTAAGCTGTTGATGTCATCAAGTTGGCTCCGGCTTAAATCAGAATCGCATACATAAATGACGATTTGAGCGCGGCGTGCTTCTTCTTCAATTATTTGCTCTAGTGCGCCGTCGGCTTCGTTGCGTCCGGGCAAATCGCTTAAGATGAGTTCATCCTCAGCAGCGCTGCGCCAAATATATTGTTTGATCTCTTGGGTAGAGCCTCCGCGCACGTTGATGTCTACTTGTGCATTAGGCAACAGGGCTTTGATTAAAGACGATTTGCCCGTGCTTATGTCCCCAAATAGAGCAATATAAATGCGCCCAGTGGCTTTGCGTTCATTTAACTCTTGCAATTCATGACGCAAGCCATCGGTACTAATGCCAATTTCTTCGGCCTCATCCAGCCGCGCTTCTACCGTGCTTTCATCAATTGGTGCAGCAGTTTTAAGCCCGCGTGCGCTGGGATTGCGCAGTAAACGATAAATAAGCCACAAGGCAAATAGCACAAAGGCGATAATTAGCGCAGTATAGCCGTAGAGCAGGGGTGCGGGCAGGTTTTGCAAACGCGTCCACACATCCAAAGCATTTTTGGTGGCGAAAAATACAAACACTAAGAACAGGGTGCTGGCAATTAGTACCAGTAGGGCAAATAATCGGCGTGTTTTCTTACCTAGACCGCTCATTGAGCAAATATGAAAAAGACT
>CALIFM010000101.1 GCA_938021685.1 uncultured Gammaproteobacteria bacterium
AAGGATTAATCGGCTTTTTGGCAATGCTTTCCGTCACGGGTGATGTTTCGGGCATGCCGTACACCGCTGCACTGGAGGAAAACACAAAATGCTTCACCGCATTAGCTTGGCAGCACTCTATTAAATTAAGTGAGCCAACCACGTTATTATAATAATATTTATAAGGGTTGCTGACTGATTCAGGTACTACAATGTGACCAGCAAAGTGCACCACGGCTTCAATGCTGTTCGTTACTAGCAGTTCATTGACTAAAGCTTGGTCGGCAATGTCGCCTTCCACTAGGCTGGCTTTTTTGTCCACGGCCCAACGATGGCCAGAGTAAAAATTGTCCAGCACCCAAATGTCATGGCCTGCTTGCACCAAGCGCTTAACGGTGTGTGAGCCGATGTACCCTGCTCCGCCTGTGACTAAAATTCGCATTTGACAAAAACCGATTGCACCATAATACAGGGATGATACCCTATCACTCTATTGAACGCATTTTAAGGTTTTACTAATATGACAAAAAAGTCAGCTGCCGCACATGCCTTGGGCGCTTTTATCGCTAAGGCGCCCACGCCATTTCATGCCGTGCAACAAATTAGTCAGCGTTTGGTGGCCGAAGGGTTTAGTGCCGTGCAAAATGGTGATAGTTGGGATGATGGCGGACAAGATTTGAGCAAAGCCGGAGCAGCTAAAGATCCGCCCACCCGTTTGTTTTTCACCCAAAACAGCTCTAGCTTAATCGCGGTGTCGCTGAATGCGCCTTTGTCGCAAGGGTTTCGTATCATTGGCGCACACACCGATAGCCCCTGTTTAAAAATAAAACCCAACGCTGTTAAAACCGGACCAGAAGGCATGCTGCAATTGGGGGTGGAAGTCTATGGTGGTGCTTTGCTCGCGCCGTGGTTTGACCGAGACCTATCTATTGCAGGCAGAGTAAGCTTGTTAGGGCCAAGGGGAGAGATCACCGCACGCTTGATTGACTTCGAGCAACCTATCGCAACCATCCCAAGCTTAGCAATCCACCTTAATCGTGATGTTAACAGCAAATACAACATCAACAAGCAACGTCACTTGCCGCCGGTGTTGTGTCAAGGTGATAAGTTGGACTTTGACGAGCTGGTGCTTAAACAAGTAGCTAAACAATACCCTAACGAAAAGCACCAAGAACTCTTAAGCTTTGAGCTATCTTTATACGATACCCAAAAACCTGCGATCATTGGCCTTAAGCAAGATTACTTGGCTGCTGCGCGGTTGGACAACTTGCTCAGTACTTTTGTTGCCATCGAGGCAATGCTGGCGCAAAGCGAAGCCACTAATACTGTGATTGTTCTTAATGACCATGAAGAAGTGGGCAGCAACAGCGCCAGCGGCGCGGCTGGGCCATTTTTAGCTTCGGTACTGAAGCGTTTATGCGGCGACGAAGAGCAATACCAACGCGCGCTAAGCCACAGTATGTTGATCTCGGCCGACAATGCGCATGCGGTACACCCCAACTATGCTGACATGCATGAACCCGACCATCAGCCGCACATTAATGCTGGGCCGGTGATCAAAATGAATCACAACCAGCGCTATGCCAGCAACAGCGAAACAGCCGGCCTGTTTGCGCATTTGTGCAAGCAAAACAAGATCCCATACCAGCAGTTTGTGGTGCGCAGTGACCTCGGTTGCGGCTCCACCATTGGGCCAATCACCGCGATGCAGCTCGGTGTGCGCACTTTGGATATCGGCGCACCGCAGTTGGCGATGCATTCAATTCGCGAAATGACCGGTGTCACTGATGTGGCGTACTTGCAACAAGCCTTGACCGCTTTTGTCAATTTAGAATCTTTGCCGGGGGTTTATTAAGTTAATAGCATTGCTGTTGATTAAATCACCTGTAAATGCAAAAGTGGCATGTAAGCCTCTACTAGCAGAAAGTTGACCTATTTCTGCCACTCATTTTAATTCCGCCGTTACACTGCACTGGCGTTTTTTAGTGCGGCGAGACATTATGGGATCCATAACCTTGGCGTTCGCCGTTGTGCAAATCGTGGGCGCATTATTGGCCGTGTAGTCAGTGCACCTAGTTTGAAGAGTAGAGTGTTTCAATTACCCATCAAACAACAAACGGACACGTTGCAATGGTCTTCTGAGTACGTGGTGTCATTCGGTTTTGCTCATGGCGAGCATAGGCTTTATTTAGTCGCGCCTTGGTTTTGCATTTTTTATGATGAATGGTAAGTTAAGACCGGCTGTTGGTATATTATTTCGTCTTGTTGGTTTTTTGCGGTGGTTGCGGTCATAATAAGTATTGCTGATACCTTTTAGTGGCTTTGCCTCGGTTAATATTCCAGCTTTTCGGCGCATTGTTGGCAGTTTGGTTGGTAATTTAACTCATCTAAAAAATAAAACATATGTTGACGAATACAGCTAAGTTACAAGCGCAAGAAGTGTTTGATGAAAACATTGAGCGGCGACAAGTGCCTGCAATGAAAACCCATACTATGGTGTTGGGCGATGGCGGCAATGACTTATTTGCTGCAGGCGTGGCGGACATGGACTTCAAGGCTCCTCCGTATGTGTTAGACGCATTACAACGGCGATTAGATCACGGTATTTTTGGGTACGAAGCCGTGCCAGAAGGGCTATTACTGGCTTTAATTACATGGCTAAAGCAGCGCCACGGCTGGCAGGTCAATGAGGAGCATATTCTACGCAGCCCAAATATTTTAAACAGTCTGGCTTTAGCGGCCTCCCTGTTTGCGGAAGAAGGGGACAACATCATTGTGCAGTCGCCAGTGTTTTTTGATTTTTACGATGTGGTCAAAGAAAACCACCGCAATTTGGAGTCTAATCCGCTTATTCTCAAAAAAGGGCGCTATGAATTTGATTTTGAAGGGCTGGAGCGCATTGCATCTAAACCGAAAAGCAAAATATTATTTTTGTGCAACCCGCATAACCCAGTGGGTCGCGTTTGGACAAGAGATGAGCTGACACAGCTGGGGGATATCTGTTTGCGCAACAACGTTATAGTCGTATCTGATGAAATTCATGCAGACATTGTATTTGCGGGGCATCAGTACACGCCCTTTGCATCCATCAGTGCTGAATTTTCAGATAATAGCATTACGCTTATATCGCCCGCGAAAAGCTTCAACATCGCTAGTTGTTGCAGTTCTTTTACTATTATTTCAAACGAGGCAAAGCGCAAAGCTTATCAAATTGAAAACAGCCGCATTACCGCGAACAAAAACAATGCTTTTGCCAGCGCAGCAATGCAAGCAGCTTACACAAGCTGTGGTCCTTGGCTTGACGGCGCGCTTGATTATTTGCAGTCTAACCTGAAATTTCTGCGCAAAGAGCTCGAGTCTATTTCGGGCGTAACATTAATAGAGCCGCAGGGCACGTTTTTGGCTTGGCTAGATTTTCGAGCCCTTGGTTTTACGCCTGATGAGCTAACGAGTTTTTTAAAGCAACAAGCTAGATGGGCTGTCACCAGAGGGCAAGCGTTTGGCGTAGAGGGCGAAGGCTTTGCGCGGGTGAACATCGCCTGTACGCGCTCAACATTAAAAACAGCGCTGGAAAGGTTATCCAGTGCAGTTGCACGGCTCAACTAAAAATACCTTAGCCGCGTTTTAGTTGCGAACAGCAATCAGCCCAGCGATGGCAATTAAAGCCATCCCTAGCAAAGTCAACGCATCGGGTGTTTCTGCAAAGAACACAAAGCCCCAAAACACGCTAAAAATTAAATAGGCATAATCAAAAGAAGCCACCACTGTAGGCGGCCCGTTTTGATAAGCAATGGCGGAGAATATAGTGCCGATGACGGCGATGATGCCCAGCGCCATCATGGCAAGCCAGCCTTGCGTGTTTAACTGGGCCCAATCACCCAATAAGAAAGGGTTGAGGTTAACGGCCGCATCACTCGGTGGCCAAATGAATAGCACGATGGTCGCCATGCCGCCCATCAGAACAAATATCAAGTTCAACCAAAGAGACAAAACCTTGGGGTTTTCGTGTAAGCACTTGGTAGAGGTCAGAATCATCGCGAGGGCGTATAAAACCGCAGCGATTAGAGGCAGCAGTACAAAAGCATTGAATCCGCCGATATCAGGGCGCACTATAACAAGGACGCCCAAAAAGCCAAGCGCAATAGCGAACCAAGAAAGCGCTTTAATTTTTGCGCCGCAGAATAAAGCCGAGAACAAAGTGATGAACAACGGGATGGTGTAATAAACCGCTGCTGCGACGGATAATTTGATGTGAGGTAATGCCGCGTAGTAGGCAACCCACATTAAGCCTAAAAGAAGACTTCTAATTAAAACCCATCTGGTCGAATGGGGAATCAAACTAGATGGAGGTCTGCTTGCTTTAATAATGAGCAACACCACCGTAATAGCAATCACTGACCTGATCACATAGATTTGCCAGAGTGTAAAACGAAGGCTCATGTTTTTAATCACGGCGTCGCCAAAGGAGAGCGCAAACACAGCAAACACTACAGAAAAGATAGCGAGCTTTAAATTGTTTGGTTTTAAAGGGGACTCTTCAGGCATTTAACTCGGAGGTCTATTTGCATAATTAAAATTTGATTTTATTGCTCTTTAAATGCTATTAATAATGATTATTAATATTTAATGCATAATCCATAGTAATGAATAAATTTAGGCGAGTTCTGCCTCCTATAGCGAGTCTTTTGCCTTTTGAAGCTGCAG
>CALIFM010000102.1 GCA_938021685.1 uncultured Gammaproteobacteria bacterium
GGGGTGGCGGTCAGGGTCAAGATATCCACTTCATTGCGCAGACGCTTGAGCTTTTCTTTTTGGCGCACGCCAAAGCGGTGCTCTTCGTCAATAATAATCAGACCTAAGTTGTGAAAAGCGATGTCATCTTGAATCAAGCGATGGGTGCCGATGACGATATCAGGTTGGCCGCTTTTCATTTTTTCGAGCAAGTCGGTGGTTTCTTTTTTGCTGGAAAAGCGCGACAGCAAGCCTACGCTGATCGGCATATCGGCAAAACGGTTTTGGAATGTTTCAAAATGTTGTTGTGCCAGCAGGGTAGTAGGTACCAGCATCACCACTTGTTTGCTGTTTGCAGCGGCCACAAAGGCTGCCCGCAGCGCCACTTCAGTTTTGCCAAAACCTACGTCGCCGCAAACCAAGCGGTCCATCGGTGCAGTGGAGATTAAATCACCCATCACTTCATCAATAGCGCGTTGCTGATCGTGGGTTTCTTCAAAGCCAAAGCGGTCGGCAAATAGTTGATAGTCTTTTTGTGGTACTTCAAAGGCAATACCGCTGCGCGCTTGACGTGCTGCCTGCATTTGCAATAATTCCACCGCCACGTCGTAGGACTTTTGCTGTGCTTTATTCTTAGCGCGCTCCCATACGCCACTGCCTAGTTTATGCAGCGGTGCAAGTTCGGGGTCGCCGCCGACGAAACGGCTAATCAGCTGCAAGGATTGAATCGGCACAAACAGCTTGTCGTTGTCGTGATAAGAGATCACTAAAAACTCTTCGCTGTGCTCGTTCATATCCAACACTTGTAAGCCTTGATAGCGGCCGACACCATGATCGATATGTACCACTGGGGCGCCCATTTGCAGCTCGGCCAGCGAACGGATAATCGCCTCGGGGTCATGGCTGCTATGCTGTGCACGCTGGCGACGTTGCAGCACCTTTTCGCCGTACAGTTGGCTTTCGGTTATAAGCTCGATTTCGGGTGTGTCGAGATGTAATCCGCGCGCCATATCACCCACAATGATGCCTAGCGAACAAGGTTGATTGACAAAGCCCTGCCAGCTATTTTGTACTTCTGCAATTAAGTCATGGTCTAGTAGCACACCTTCTAAAGCCTCGCGGCGGCCTGCCGTTTCTACCGCCAGTAGCACGGGGTGCTTGGCTGCATGCAAGTGTGCAGCAATAGCTTGATAAGGCTGCTCGGTGCGTGCCTGCACGGGAAAGTCTTGTGGCGGCTTGCACGGAGCATACCAGTCGGCATTTTTATCAGTGCTACCAAAATGGGTAATGTGCTTAAATGTACTAAGCTGCTGCGCGCATTCGCTTTGATCTAAGTAGAGCAAGTTAGGAGGTAAAATTTGCCGGCTGCTATCGTCTTTACGCGCCTCATAGCGGTCTTTAATTTGCGCGCTGATGGCGCTGACGGTATCTTGGTGGCTGCCTTCCAGCAGCAATAAGCTGTTGTCCGGCAAGTAGTCAAACAGGGTGGCCGTTTCCTCAAAAAACAGCGGCAAATAAAATTCAATGCCTGGTGCAGTGCGGCCTTCGCTAACTTCTGTATAGATGTGTTGCTTGCTGGGGTCACCTGCAAATTGCTCACGAAAACGGCGACGGAAGTGGCGAATGCCGCTTTCAGTGAGTGGCACTTCGCGTGCGGGCAGTAGGTTGATGTCAGCTGTGGTGTCGGTGGATTTTTGTGTTTCAGGGTCGAAATAACGAATTGATTCAATTTCATCATCGAATAGATCCAACCGAAATGGGCGGCTAGCGCCCATCGGGAAGACATCAATTAGGCCGCCGCGGATAGCAAACTCGCCTTGTTCTAAAACTTGGCTGACGTTGTGATAACCCACGTCTTGCAGTTGCAAGCGTAGCTTGTCGATGTTGATGTGTTCCTTGGTTTTTAAGGTAAAACTGTGTGCCAATACAAAATCTAGAGGGGGCAGGCGTTGTAGCAATGATTCAGTGGTGGTGAGCAAAATACTGCCCTGCATCTTGGGCAGAGCAGAGAGCAGCTTTAAGCGACTAGAAATGATATCTTGGTGCGGTGAGAATACATCGTAGGCCAAGGTCTCCCATTCTGGGAATACATGCACGTCGTTATCGACTTCATCGCCTTGAGCATTACCAAGAAAAAATGCTAATTCTTCCGCTGCAATTTGCACTTGGCGTGAGTTGGCCAAGGCCACCACTAGTAAGCCGTCATGTTGCTTGCTAGCTTGCGCGGCCGCTAAGCTAAGCGCTGCGCCAAATAGATGCGACCAGCGCACAGGGCGTTTGGCGCTGTTGGGCAGTATAGGCTCAATGGAGTGTGAAAGTTGATCAGGCAAGGTTGAGTTGCGAGAGCTGTAAGGCGACGTGATTGTAGGGCATCGGCTCCGAATGTCAAACACGATTGCATTTAAACCATAGATGGATTTGAGCTAAAAATAATTCATCTTGTGTGGTGGCTGTTGTTGGGGTACGCCGTGTGATGCGTTAAACTTAAGCCATGCTAAAAAATGCAATCAGTTGTGGCTAAGCGCACAGAGCCTGTTTGGGCTTTGGTACCGGCGGGTGGTCATGGCGTACGCATGGGGGCTGCATTGCCCAAGCAATATTTGCCTTTGGGTGGTAAAACTATCATCGAGCATACTTTGCTGCGTTTGGCGGCTTGCCCAAGTGTGGATCATATTATTGTGGGTGTGGCTAAAGGTGATGAGCGCTGGGTTAAACTTAATTTTGTACATGATAAGCTGCATAGTGTGACTACAGCAGGCGCGCAGCGCGCGGATACGGTGCGTAATTTGTTGGAGGCGATGCCCAGTGATGCTAAAGCACATTGGGCTTTGGTGCATGATGCGGTACGTCCTTGTGTACGCATCACCGATATAGAAAAACTGATTGCTGATGTTGCTGCACAGACAGCGGGTGGGTTATTGGCTATACCGATGCATGATACAGCTAAACAAGCTGATAATGCACAATGTGTTACGCATACTATACCGCGTGCAGGTTTATGGCGAGCACTGACTCCACAGTTGTTTAAAGCGCAGCAGTTAGCGCAGGCCTTGGATGCAGCGATAGATCAAGGCGATGAAATTACTGATGAAGCCTCGGCGATTGAGGCGCAAGGTGGCGCGCCGCTGCTGGTGGAGGGCGCGGCCGATAATATCAAAATCACTCGCCAAGATGATTTAACTTTGGCAGGCCTTATATTGCAGGCACAGCAGGAGACAGTGGCATGAGAATCGGGCATGGTTATGATGTGCACAAGTTGGTCAACGGGCGCGATCTGATTATTGGTGGTATAACCATTCCACATTCACTAGGGTTAGAAGGTCACTCGGATGCCGATGTATTAATTCACGCATTGTGCGATGCGATATACGGCGCGTTGGCGCTGGGAGACATTGGCCAGCATTTTCCGCCTAGCGATGCCAAGCTAAAAAATACCGATAGCCAAGTGTTTTTAAAGCACGCAACAAAATTAATGATGGAGCAGGGTTACCGCGTGGGTAATGTGGACTGTACTATCGTGGCGCAAAAGCCAAAGATGGCGGTGCATATCCCGGCAATGCGCTCATGTTTGGCAGCTTGTTTGGAAGCGAGTACTAGCCAGATAAGCATAAAAGCCACGACCACCGAAGGTTTGGGCTTTGCAGGGCTTGAGCAAGGCATTGCAGCGCATGCGGTAGTGTTGTTGGTGCAAGCCGA